>JBMOHO010000181.1:0-8064 GCA_049317805.1 Saprospiraceae bacterium | reverse complement strand
CAATCCGCACACACCTCGCGTTGGGGCGACCCTCGTGGTCGCCCGCCGGGTATGCGGGTGGCCACGGGCGGGTGACGAACCCTGTGTCCTACCCTTCGGCTTGTGTAGGCCCCTGCGGGGTGACCCTTTCACGTTTGGTTTTGCACGGGACATATAGCAGCGCCTGTCATCCCGCAGTTTGCAGCCGCCCGCCAGCATATTTAAAACACCCCAAATATTTTCATCATAAACAAAACTTAACTACTTTTGCGCAAAGTTTTGTTTATAATGAAAACACACATCAGCCGTCCAAAGTACGATGCCCGCATTCAGCCGTATGTTCGAACGGAATTGATCAAAGTGTTGATCGGTCAGCGGAGGGTCGGTAAAAGTTATTTATTGAGGCAGGTGCGCGATGAAATGGCGCGGCAGGGCGGTTACCATTTTATCTACATCGATAAAGAAAACGATGATTTTGCGCACCTTGTAACGGCTTCCGACTTGAGCGCATACATCCGATCCCAGGCGGTGGCGCAGCCAGGCATCGTCAATTGCATCATGGTTGATGAAGTGCAGGAGATCATTGGCTTTGAGCAAAGCATTCGGTCTTTCGCAGCCCGGCCAGATTTTGATGTGTACATCACAGGCAGCAATTCAGACATGTTGTCTGGCGAGTTGGCTACGCGTTTAAGTGGGAGGTACATCGAAATACCCGTTTACAGCCTTGATTATACGGAATTTATCCTGTTTCACGGGTTGGAAAATAACGCCAACAGCCTGGATGCCTTTTTAACATACGGCGGTATGCCATTTCTCCGAAACCTGTTGCTGGAAGACGAACCGGTGTTTGAGTACCTGAAAAACGTGTTCACCAGCATCCTTTATCGGGACGTGCTGACGCGGCACAACATCCGAAATGTAAATTTCCTGGACCGCCTCATTCATTATACAGCAGACAACATTGGTAACGTGTTGAATGCCAAAAAAATAAGCGATTACCTTAAATCCCAGCGCGTCAACATCTCTGTAAACAGCGTGTTGGATTACCTGTCGTACCTGGTCAGCAGCCAGGTGATTGTAGCCGTCAAAAGGATCGACTTGAAGGGCAAACGGATGTTTGAAATTGGAGAGAAGTACTATTTTCAAGACTTGGGGATACGCAACGCCCTGTCGGGTTACCGGACGTCGGACATCGGGCAACGGATGGAAAATGCGGTTTTTCACCACTTAATCAGCCATGGGTACACCGTTTTCACTGGCGACTGGCAGCAACGGGAAATAGATTTTGTGGCAGAAAAAAACAATGAGCGGGTGTATATCCAGGTTGCCTATCTGCTCTCAGAGCCTTCCACAGTGGAACGCGAATTTGGCAATTTGGAACTGATTCAAGACAATTATAGAAAGATGGTGGTGAGCATGGATGCGCCTGGCCGAAATACGGTGAACGGCATAGAACACTGGAGTTTGTTGCAGTTTTTAGCCCGTTTTGGCGAGGAATGAGTGTTCTGTGCTTTGTCATCCGGCTTATGTAGGCCCCTGCGAGGTGACCGTTTCACGATTGGTTTTGCATGGGACATATAGCAACGCTTGTCGTCCATTCACGATACAAAAAAAATAAATTGTGTTAAACAAAAAATGTTGCATCTTTGGGGCGGAGAATATGCGCTTACTCAAACCATAAAAACCTGATCAAGATCATGGACCTCCTGCAACCGCATTTTTCGGCCATCACCGGCTTCATTCAGCAGGCACGGTTTGCGGCCCTTCAAAAAGTGAACACCGATTTGATTCAATTGTACTGGCAGATTGGCCAGTACATCAGCGAACGAACCGTCAAAGACCACTGGGGCAAGGGCATCGTCAAAGCCCTGGCCGCTTACATTGCCGAAAACGAACCCGGCTCGCGTGGGTTTTCGGACAAAAACCTGTGGCGCATGAAGCAGTTTTTCGAAGCCTACTGCGACAAACCGGAACTGCATGCTTTGGTGCTTCAGGTTTCGTGGTCTAACAACTTGCTCATCTTTTCAAAATCAAAAAGCGACGAGGAAAAATTATTTTATCTTCATCTGACTATTAATGACAGATTGGACGCACGTGGACTCAGTAGACAGATTGACAGTGCCACTTTTGAACGCACCTTGCTCGCCAATCAAAAACTCTCAACAGCGTTGAGAGTTTTACCGCAAGACGTTACCGATGTGTTCAAAGACACCTACGTGTTCGAATTTTTAGACTTGCCGACGCCGTTCAGCGAAAAAGACCTCAAGCACGGGTTGATGCAGCAACTCAAAAAATTAATCCTTGAATTAGGCGACAACTTCATTTTCATGGGCGAAGAGTTTCGGCTGCAAGTGGGGACCAAAGATTTTTTCGTGGATTTGTTGTTCTACCACCGCGAACTGCGTTGTTTGGTGCCCTTTGAACTGAAGATAGATGAGTTCAAACCAGAGTTTATGGGCAAGCTCAATTTTTACCTCGAGGCCCTTGACCGGGATGTGCGCAAACCGCACGAGAATCCGTCCATCGGTGTGTTGTTATGCAAGTCCAAAGACGACGAAGTAGTGGAATACACCATGAGTCGAAACGTCTCGCCCACGTTGGTGGCCGACTATGAAACGAAGTTTATAGACAAAACGTTGTTGCGCAACAGATTGCACACCCTGTTTTTGGCGGCGCCCGATGAGGCTGATTGAAACAGGCATTGCCAAATTGTCAAAAGCGCAACATCCTCATAACAATGGGCTTGTCACCCCGCAGGGGCCTACACAAACCAAAAGTCGGGCGAGGAGCCTGTGCCTTGCTGTTCGGCTTGTGTGGGCCCCTAGAGGGTGACAGTTTCACGTTTGGTTTTGCGTTAGGCATAAAGCAGGGTTGGTCGTCCCATAGTTTGCAAGTGCCCGCTGGCACATTTTAAACATCTCAAAGACTTTAATAAAAAATAAAAAGTATTATTTAGTGTTTATTAAAAATAATTTGTTTTTAAAAATCTTCAGATTATTTTTGCCCTTCCAAATCACCTGAAAGATGGCTGAACAAAAAAAACGCACCCGAACGCGCAAGAAAAAGGAACAACTGCACGACGCAGTGTTCAAAACGTTTTTCAGCGACGTAACCATCGTCAAAAACTACCTCGTGCATTACACGCCCAAGGCCATTCATGAGGGCATTGATCTTGCGGGGTTGCGTAAGAGCGACACCGCGTTTATCAGCGGCCGTTTTGGGGTGTCGTTTAGCGATGTGGTGTATGAAACACGGTTGGCCAACGGTGCCATAGCGCGCCTGCTTTTTTTGTTTGAGCACAAAAGTTATGTTCCCTCACAGCCCATTCACTTGCAGTTGTTGGACTATTTGTTGCAAATTTGGGAAGAAGATGTCAAAAACAGGCGTCCATTTTCATTCATCATCCCCGTAGTGGTGTACCATGGGAAGCAAGCTTGGCAGCAAAAATCCTTTTCAGATTATTTTCGGGGTTTGCCCAAAGATTGGGAGGCGTTCATCCCCAATTTCAAGTATTTGTTGACTGACCTGCGGGAGATGCCACAGGAAGACATACAGGAAAAAAAGGACAGCGAGCATCTGCAAAACCTGTTTTTGGCCTTAAAGTTTTCTGGCGACAAAGAAACGGCCTTGAAAAACCTGAAAAAAATACTTACTTTTGGGGGTGCGTTTAAAGAGGCCGACCGCGAGCGGATCTTGTTCCAAACGCTCACCTTGTACATGATAAAAGTATTGAAAATGCCACAAACAGAAATCAAATCGTTGAGCAACGAACTGCCAGAGCCGGAAAACAGCTGGGTAGGGGCAATACCGGAGATATTTGGCGAAGAGTGGAAAAAGGCCGGGTTGCGGGAAGGCAGAAAATTGGGCCGTGCGCTAGGCCGCGAGGAAGGCCGCGAAGAAGGCCGTGTAGTAGGCCGCGAAGAAGGCCGTGTAGTAGGCCGCGAAGAAGGCCGCGAAGAAGGCCGCGAAGAAGGCCGCGAAGAAGCCTTGAGGCTCTTAACCATAAAAATCATCCAAAAATTTCCGGACTGGAGCGATGCCGAGGTAGCCGAATTTGTGGGCGTCACAACAGATGACGTGCAGCAGTTGAGAGCCAAAATCAGTAAAAAAGAGTAGGTATTTAAGCAGGTGTTCCAGTCTATATGCAAAACGGAGGGTGTCAATGCCTTTTTTGGGCGCAGCTTATGAACTGAATAGGGTGAGAACAACAAAATGAGGCGTGTGCAAAGCTTTTTTTTAGCAAATATAATCACGCATTTTGTACCTTAGCTCCAACAAGTCCGCTTGACCCCCTTTTTGCTGCTTATGACAGGATTCCTGAACCAATGCGTGAAGCAATACCTGCGGCTTCGCATGCTTCGCATCGAGGGCTACATCCGTGCCCCGGAACGGGCCCAGGATCGCTGGTTGCGCCACCTGCTTGATAATGCCCGCCATACCGTCTATGGCCGAAAGTTCGGCTTCGGCGAATGGCGTTCGTGGGCTGAATTTGCCCGCGAAGTGCCCATTGTAGAATACGACGACCTTAAGCCCTATATCCGCCAAATGATGCTCGGCGAACGCGACGTGCTCTGGCCCGGCGAAATCAACTGGTACAGCAAAAGCAGCGGCACTACCAGCGACAAATCCAAGTACATCCCCGTGCCTTATGACAACCTCCACGGCAACCACGTGGCCGGTTCCTGGGACTCCCTCGCCCTGCTCTACCACAACAACCCCGATCTGGATATTTTTCGCCACAAAAACCTCATCTTGCCCGGCAGCTTTTCGGCTTGGCCCGAACATACACAAACGCAGGTGGGCGACGTGAGCGCCCTGCTCATACACCACATGCCCGCCATCGGAAGGCTGTTTTATGTCCCCGATTTCGAAACCGCCATGTTGACTAATTTTGAAGAAAAAATTGCGAAAACAGCCGAAATGGCGGCCCGGAGAGACGATATTGTCATGTTTGGTGGAGTGCCCACCTGGATACTCGTCCTGTTCCGAATGATCCTGGAGCAAACCGGTAAATCCAGCATGCTCGACGTGTGGCCCAAGCTCCAGGTGTACATGCACGGCGGCGTCGGGTTCGAACCTTATCGCCAGGCGTTTCGCGCGCTCATTCCAAGCGACACCTTTATATACCAGGAAATTTACAACGCCTCTGAAGGCTATTTTGGTGCCCAATGCGACCCGTGGCACAACGACATGCTGCTGCTGGCCGACAACGGCGTATTTTATGAATTCATCCCGCTCGAAGACTGGGGCAGTGACCACCCGCGCACAGTACTGCTGGCCGACGTGGAGGTCGGAAAAAACTATGCCATCGTCATCTCGGCCAACAATGGCCTGTGGCGATATGCGCCGGGCGACACCGTGATGTTCACCCGCCGCCATCCACACTGCTTCCGCATCAGCGGCCGCACCAAACAATTCATCAATGCATTTGGCGAGGAACTCATGGTAGGCGACGCCGAAAAGGCCCTCGCCGACGCCTGTCGGCAATACGACGCCGTGGTGACCGACTACACCGCCGGCCCGGTTTACTTCCCCAACAGCCGCGGACGCGGCGGCCACGAATGGGTGGTGGAGTTCGGACAAAAGCCGGTCAACGTGGAGTTGTTCGCCCGTGTGCTCGACGAATCGCTGCAACGCATCAATTCCGACTACGAGGCCAAACGCTACAAAAACCTGGCCCTGGCACCCTTGCGCCTGCACGCGGTACCTCCGGGCACTTTCCACCGATGGATGAAGTCAAAAGGCAAATTTGGCGTTCAAAACAAGGTGCCCCGCTTAGCCAACAACCGCCAGTATCTCGACGAACTACTGCCCTACGTCGGCGCTGTAGGATAAACACTGGTTCGAGATGTTAATTTCGCGGTAGTACTTGACCTAGGCAGGCCGCAACGCGTTATGTTTGCAAAAAACGACATGATGATACGCCATACCTTCCTGCTCTTTTTGCTCCCGCCCGTTTGCCTGGCAGCGCAACCCAAAATACAACTCACGCCGTTTGCCACGGGATTTACCCGACCGGTTGACATCACCCATGCAGGCGACAGCCGCCTCTTTGTCGTCGAACAAAACGGGTTCATCTGGGTACTGGACTCCCTCGGCGTGCGCCTGCCCGGAGGCCCCTTTTTGGACATCGATGCCCGGGTGCGCTCTACAGGCAATGAACAAGGCTTGCTGGGGCTTGCTTTTCACCCCAACTACGCCACCAACGGCTATTTTTACGTCAATTATACCCGAAACACCGACGGCGACACCCGCATCTCCCGTTTTTCCAGAAACGCCGCCGACCCCAACAAGGCCGACCCCGACAGCGAACTCATCCTCATGGAAATCAACCAGCCCTTCAACAACCACAATGGCGGATGCATCAAATTTGGGCCCGACGGCTACCTGTACATCGGTATGGGCGACGGCGGCAATGCCGGCGACCCCAACAACTACGCACAAACCAAAAATGCCCACCTCGGTAAGTTTCTCCGCATCAACGTAAATGCTGGCGCAGGTACGTATCTGGTGCCTGCCGACAACCCCTTTGTCAACGATCCGGCCTACCTGCCCGAAATCTGGTCCGTAGGCTGGCGAAACCCCTGGCGTTTCTCTTTTGACCGCCTGACCGGCGACCTTTGGGTGGGCGACGTGGGCCAAACCACCCGCGAAGAGGTGGATTTTGAGCCTGCAGGTGTGGGCGGCCGCAACTACGGCTGGCGTTGCTACGAAGGATTCACCACCTACAACACCAGCGGTTGTTTGCCGGCATCCAATTTTACGGCACCGTTTTTTGACTATGACAACGCTTCCATCGGTTGTTCGGTTACCGGCGGTTTTGTGTACCGAGGCAGCCAATACGCCGATCTGTACGGCATGTACCTGTTTACGGATTACTGCAGCGGCCGCTGGTGGGGCACCCGCTTCAATCCGGCCGACAGCACGTTCACCACACAGTTGCTGGCCGACCTTACCGATTTTCAATTCGTGTCTTACGGCGAAGACCTGGCCGGTGAATTGTATGTGTTGGAACTGACTTCGGGGCGTGTGATGAAAATTGGCGAACGTTGTTCCGGGTTTCAGCTCGACGGCGTCGTGACGGGCGGTCCGGTATGCGCGGGCAGCCAGCAAGGCGCCATTGTACTCGATACCTCCGGCGGTACAAAACCCATCGCTTTTGCCTGGTCCGATGGCTCCAGCGCCAAAGACCGCACCAACCTCGGCCCCGGCACCTACTCCGTGACGGCTACCGACAACATCGGGTGTGCGCGCGTCTTGCATCTCAACATAGATCCGGCCGGGTATCCGGAGCCTGCATTGAGCACGGATCGGCCGTTTATTTGCAGTTTTGAAACGGTCATCCTGCAAGCGGAAAACCTGAAACCGCCTGTTGAATTGTATTGGGAAAAAGACGGGCAGGCCATTGCGCAAGCCACGGCAACCGATACCGTGTACACGTTCAGCAGTACCGCCGGCCCTGGGGTATACGCTGTGTCTATTTACGACAACCTGTGCCTGGATACGTTGCGCGCCGAGTATAAAGTGGAGGCCGACACCAGCAACGTCCAGTCCATCGGCCTACGCGGAAACGATACCTTATATATGGTGTCCCCCTTGTCAGGCACCTATCAATGGACCCTGAATGGACAGTCCATTCCCGGGGCGACCGATTCGGTGTATGTGGTGATGGAAAACGGCTTGTACAGCCTGCTGTGGACCACGCTCAATGGTTGCACCATCCCTTCATCCGGTATTTTGGTGGAATTGCTCAGCACCCAATTGCCCAAATCGGTTCGCGCCTTTCGTGTATCGCCCAACCCTGGTGAAAACCAGATGCAGTTTTACCTCGAGCTGGATGCGCCGCGTCGGATACAGGTATCGTTATTTGATACAACCGGACGCAGCATGTTCAGTCAGACGCGCCAGGGTACGGTGTTCCAGTTTCCGCTTGAATTGGAAGGCCTGTCGCCAGGTGTTTACAACCTCGTGGTGCAAATGGATGGCGCGCAGTGGAGTAAAAAGGTAATCAAGCGCTAAGAACAAATCTTTATAACTTTTGCGGTTTTTTAGAACTTTTGCGGTTTTACATTTTGCGGTTTTGCG
>JBMOHO010000180.1:0-8154 GCA_049317805.1 Saprospiraceae bacterium | reverse complement strand
CCGATCTGGCCCAGAAAGCAGCCGACATGACGCAGGAGCAATTGGCCGAAGTGCTCTACGACTCGCTGCGCAACAAGGTGATGACCCTGCCCGACGACGTGGTGGTATATCCTGCACATGGCGCCGGTTCGGCCTGCGGTAAAAACATGTCGAAGGAAACCTATGACTCCCTCGGCCACCAGAAACTCACCAATTACGCCCTGCGAGCCAACATGTCCAAAGCGGAATTCGTGCGGGAAGTCACCACCGGTCTCCTGCCGCCACCGGCGTATTTCCCGCTCAACGTCGCCATGAACAAACACGGTTACGACAGCATCGACGAGGTCATCCGACGCGGCACGCACGCCCTCTCGCCTCAGGCGTTTGAACTGGCGGCCAACGAAACCGGCGCCCTGGTGCTCGACACCCGCGACCCGCAAGCCTTCTCCGAGGGATTCATTCCCAACGCCATCAACATTGGCATCGACGGCGGTTTCGCTCCCTGGGTGGGTGCCCTGATTCCCGACATCAAACAGGAAATCCTGCTGGTCACCGAGCCTGGTCGTGAAGAAGAGGTGGTCACCCGACTGGCCCGGGTGGGGTACGACTACTGCATCGGTTACCTCGACGGTGGTTTTGACGCCTGGAAAAATGCCGGTCTGGAAACAGATCACATCCAGCGCGTGACGCCCGACCAACTGGCAGAGATACTGGCCCAACAGCCCGACGCCAAACTGTTCGATGTGCGCAATCCAAACGAATTTGAAGCCGGGCACATCAATGGCGCTGAAAACGTTCCTTTGGATTTCATCAACGACTCTATGCTGCGCTTGCCCAAAGACCAGACAGCCTACATCCACTGCGCTGGCGGCTACCGCTCCATGATTTTTGCCAGCATCCTCCGCGCCCGTGGGTATGATAACCTGGTGGATGTGGTTGGGGGATATAAGGCCATTAAAGACAGTTCAATGGCTGTTATTACCACTTAGTTTTTTTACCACTTTTTTACCACTGAGGCACTAAGGACCACTAAGGAACACTAAGAAAAGATTGTAGTGTTCCTTAGTGTTTCTTAGTGTTTCTTAGTGCCTTAGTGGTAAAAAAAGTGGTAAAAAAGTGGTAAAAAGCAGTAGATTTGCAGGATGCAATTTGACGAAACACTGCCCGATACACTAGCCCACATGGGCATACCGGCGCTGAATACGATGCAGGAAACAGCCCTGCCAGCCATACAGCACCATCCAAATGTTGTATTGCTGGCACCCACGGGTTCGGGGAAAACGCTGGCCTTTTTGTTGCCCGTGTGGAGCCTGATGAAACAAGAGGAGCGCGGAGTGCAATGCCTCATCCTGTCGCCTACCAGAGAATTAGCCATACAAATAGAGCGGGTGTGGCAGAAAATGGCCACCGGATTCAAGGTAAACACCTGCTATGGCGGCCATTCGATGCCAATAGAAACCCAAAACCTGAGCAGCCCGCCGGCGTTGCTGATTGGTACGCCGGGGCGGATTGTGGAGCACCTCAACCGGAAAACGTTTTCGCCTGACAGCATCCGGATGCTGGTGCTGGACGAGTTTGACAAATCGCTCTCCATGGGTTTTCAGGATTTTATGTCCGACATCCTGAAGCGTTTACCGGCGGTGGAAAAACGCATCATGGTGTCGGCAACAGACAAACTGAGCATCCCGTCGTTTACGGGCGTGATCAATCCCAAAATACTCAATTTCAACAAAGAAGCGGAGAAGTCGACCGACGGCCTGATCTTGAAAAAGGTGGTTTCTCCCGGGGAAGACAAGCGCGTCACCCTGTTCAGGCTCCTGTGTTTACTGGGAGGTGAGCCTACGCTTATTTTTTGCAACCAGCGCGACACCACGGAGGTGGTAACCCGTTTTCTGGCCGAAAAAGGCATACAGGCCGCACATTTTCATGGCGGCCTTGAACAATTGGACCGCGAAAAAACGCTGGTGCAGTTTCGAAACGGCAGCACCCTTTTCCTTGTGGCCTCCGACCTCGCCGCGCGGGGTTTGGACATTCCGGAGGTAAAAAACGTGGTGCACTACGAACTGCCCCCCAAGCATACCGACTTCCTGCACCGCAACGGCCGCACCGCCCGCATGCACACCACTGGTACCGCCTTTCTGTTGGTCGGCCCGAATGAACCCTTGCCCGTATACCTGGAAACAGAGCCCGAACCACTGGATGTACCCCCGGCCGACACCCTGCCCGAGCCTTCTCCCTGGACCACCCTGTACATCAGCGGCGGCAAAAAAGACAAACTCAGCAAAACAGACATCGTGGGTTTCCTGACCCAAAAAGGCCATGCACAAAAAGACGACATCGGCATCATTGAGCTGATGGACTTTATGTCGTTTGTAGCCGTCAAAAAAGCGGGTGTCGCCGATTTGCTGAAAGCCATTCAGCCGGAAAAAATGAAAGGCAAAAAGTACAAGATTGTGGAAAACAATTGAATGCGGAATGGCTTAGAGCATGAGTTGCCAGAGGAGTTGGACAAACACAATTTTACCGATCAGCATAAGCGGATAGACCAGCGCGTAGCCGTAGGTCGGTATTTTATGTTGCGCCAGGTTATTGGCAAAATCGAGGTTGGCCGGGTGGTGGCTCACCATACCGATGAGCAGCACAAAAGGAATTTTCATCCACTTGTACCCGATGGCCAGCATGAACATGCCGCCCACAATGCTTACCAAAGCTCCCGACAGCAGCATTTGGGGGCCTACAGGGCTCAGCATGGTGGATAAAAAGGTGGCGCCCGAGTTGATGCCGATGGCAGCCAGCATGAGCATGAGTCCGATTTGCCGCAGCGTCAGGTTGGCCGAGTAGGGCAGCGTCCACAAAATAGGGCCGGTGCGCCGCACGTACGACAAGCCCAAACCGGCAATAAGTGGTCCGCCCGCAAAGCCTAAGCTAAACAGGATGCCGCCCGGCAGCGCCATCTCGATGGATCCCAGCATGATGCCCAGGCCCATGCCCAATCCGAACGACAAAAGGTCGATGTGGCTCAGGTGTTCGTACGAATCACCGAAAATCTTTTCCATGGCCTTCAAGTCTTCTTCCCGGGCCAGCACCCGCACGCGGTCTCCCAGTTCGATGACCGTATCGGGCTGTATGAGGGTATCCACGTCGCCTCGGCGCAAGCGCGTAAGCACCACGGGGTATTGGTCGTGGAGGTTGAGAGAGGCGACAGTTTGCCCGGCCACATCCGGATTGGACACCACGATACGGCGCATGGCAAATACGGAGCGGTCGTCGGCCAGGTCCGTTTCCACTACCTGGCCCAGGAGCGCACTGACGCGGTCCACCTCGTCGATTTCGCCGACAATGGACACCAGGTCGCCTGCCTGAAAAATGGTGTCGTGGTGGCACAGCTCGTCCACACCATCGCGGCGGCGGCGCACGAAGATGACGCCGGTGTCAAACTTTTTTTTCAGTTCCCGAATGGTGATGCCTGTGGTGTCAGACTGGTTTACCTCAAGCGTGCGGTTCACGATGGGGCGGCCGCTTGGGAATTCGTTCCGGAGGTGCAGCACCTCGGCGTCGATGTCTACACGGAGCAGGCGTTTCATGAGGCCCATGGCCAGCATGAGGCCCAGCACGCCCATGGGGTAGGAGATGGAGTAGCCCACCACGGCGCTGCTCGACATGGCTTGTGCGTCGGGGGCCCCGCGGGTCTGTATGGCATCGAGCAGCCCGGCCAGGGCAGGGGTATTGGTGGTGATGCCCGCCAGGAGTCCGGCTGCGCCCGATGCGTCGAACCCGAAGGCCATGGCCGCCAGCCAGATGCAGCCGCTGAGCATGGAGAGCGATACCACTGCCAGGGCGAGGTTGGCGGCGCCCCGGCTGCGGAGGGAACTGAAAAACGCTTGTCCGGAACTTAGTCCTATGCTGTACACAAAAATGGCCAGACCGAGCATCTTGATCACGTCGGGAATCACCAGATCGGGCCGGGCAGCCCCGATGGCCAGTCCCACAAACAGCACCGCCGCCACGCCCAGGCTGTTGCCGCGAAAACGCAGGTTGCCGATGAACGAGCCGAAAGCGGCGGCCATGAACAGGTAGAAAAGGGCTTCTTCAGTGCCGGAGGAGGAGTGCATGGGGTGTACCGTTTAGCCCAAAGGTACGGCTAAGGGTTAATGTACTGCCTAAAAATTAGACTGGTGCATAAGCTGTAAAATGGGTAAGTCATGGAGCCGAACCTGCTAAAGGGAGGCTCAGGCGCATCTGTGCAAAAACCGTCGATTACTTTCGCTTGGAGGCATACGGAACCGTCTCGTCAAGCAGGAGCGCCTCGTTGAGCACTTCGAGCAGCGCATCCCCGGAAACATCTGCCGGATCGTGCAGCACAATGCCATACACCTGCTTGCGTCCGGCGCTGCGGAGCAGCCCCTGGGCGTTCGACAGCTCATTGCCCCGCGTGAATGCCAGCTCTACACCCTCGTTTTGCACCGGATTGAGGTAGCAAATCCAACTGTGCCGGTAATAAAAAGGAATGCGGTACCGGATTCTGGCCTCCAGGCCCATTTGATCGGCCAATACCTCGTGCAGGTATGCCAGCACGCGGCGTTGCCTGGCACTGGTTTGTTGTTCGATAAAGTTGAGGACAGGATCAGACATCGGGTTGAGTGTGGCTTGATTAGGTCAGGAATCGCCGGGGGCACCCAGAATGAACGCCCGCCACCCCACCCGCACCCCCTCCGGCGCCAGCACCGAGAGGTCTTTGCCGAAGCGGGCCAGTTCGGCGTACAGCTCGTAGTTTGGCATAACCCGAAGGGCAAAGGTGGCGTCGCGGTCGGAGCGCTGCAAGAGCCGCTGCGAGGGGTGTATGGGCTTGGTCTCCAAATACCGCGAAACAATCAGCGAGGTTTGCAGCGTGATGTCTTCCACCGCTACACCATCCAGGCGGGTGACGCCCACCAAATCCTGAAAGTATGTTTCCGGATCAAACATCCCGTTGGGCACAAATAGCCTGAGCGTCTTCTCCACGGCCTTGATGCGGTCGAGCGCTAAGTTGTGTATGCGTCCCTCCTCCCCGTTCAGCCCGAAAGCAAACCATCGGTTGCGGTATTCGCGGAGGTGGTAGGGGTGGAAAGTCAGGTGATAGGATGCTTCTGCTGTAAATGGATGGTAGGTGATGTCTAAGGCAACACCATCCAGGGCGCTTTTGTACAGCGTCTCTATCCATTCGGTGCCGGTGGCCAGCGGGTTGGTTTCAAACTGGATGAGGGCCGGGTTGGGGAACCGCCATTGGCCCTCCAGGCGGCTCAGGGTGTCGGCCAGGGCTTTGAACTGCGGCAGCCCGCGAAACTGGCGCAGCACGGTGAGCGCCTCCCGGATGGCGTTGAGGTCGCTTTGGGTCAGGGGCTTGTTTTCGATGGAGAACGACCGGTCCTCGTACGTATAGCGGCCAGCATGCACCACAATGGGCGCGTTGAAACCCCGGGGCGGCTCGCTTTTCATGATGTTGAGGTCGCCCTGTATGGTGCGTTTCGACACGCCCCCCCGCATACCGAAAGCCTCGTACAACTGATCGCCCACCTCCGCCACCAACTCGTCGAGCGACCACGAGCGGTTGCGCCGGAAACACCCGTTGAGCACGCGGTAACGGAAGGAGGCATGTTTGTTGGTTGGCATGTCGTAATTTTTTTTCAGGAAAAATGCAAATAGGCTGCATTTGGGGGCCAGACCTTTGCCTTGCAAGAACAGGGCCAAAGTGTTGGCACAGTTTTAGCAGATGCAAATTAATTGCATTTTTTTCACTTTATTTGCCGAAGTGTGGGTGCAAGTGCACAAAAACGCGCATATTTGGGCTTTGACAACCAAAAATCCAACCCGGAAGATCATGCAGAAGATAAAGTACCTGACCATCGTTTTCAAAAACGACCTTTCCCTGCGCGAAATACCCCAGTTTCGGGGCGCAGTGATCGCCTGCGCCGGGCGGGAGCATGTGCTGTTCCACAACCACACCGACGAGGGGCACCGCTACGCCTACCCGCTCATCCAGTACAAACGCATCGGCAACAAAGCCGGCTTAGTGTGCCTCCAGGACGGGGTGCACGAAATACACGCCTTTTTCCAAAGCCGCCCCCAAACCATGCGCATCGGCGAACGCACCCTGACGCCCGAGGTGGAGCGCCTGAACATGAACGAGCTGACCCTGCAAGCGTGGGACAAGCTGTTCGACTACCGCATCAACAACTGGCTTGCCCTCAAACGCGAACACTACGAAGCTTACCAGGAGATGCCTGACGAAGCCGAACGCCTGCGCTTCCTCAGCACCATCCTGCGCGGCAACATCCTCAGCATGGCCAAAGGCTTAGGCTGGTTCATCGACCGCGAAGTGCTGGTGCAGCTCCAACACGTGAGCCCCCTGCGCCTCATGCAATTCAAAGGCACCCAACTTAGCGCTTTTGATGTGCAGTTCCAAACCAACGTGTGGCTGCCCGAATACATCGGACTGGGGAAAGGGGCGGCGCTGGGGTTTGGGATGGTGGGGAAGAACAGATTCGCCCGGAAAGCAAAACAAGATGAGGTGGGGGAGGATTTGCCAGGGAGTAGCGCGGAGTAAAGAAATTTCATTCAACTGATTTGATCACCTCTACTAACTACTACATCAACCATGCACACGATTACATTTACTTGTGAGGTCATTACGCCGATGTTTTTGGCGGGGGCGGAAATCAAAAAAACCAAACTGGTATAAATATGAAATACTTATATGGTGCTGCCATCCAAGGCATTCAAAACTTCATATTTGAAACTAACAAGCTTCAGGAAATTGCTGGAGCCAGTGAGTTGGTGGATTACATCTGTACGGATCTTTTTCGGGAAACCGTAGGTAAATCAAATTATAATGCCGAAAATCTACTCATAGGCGCTGCTGGAAATATTAAATATCTTTTTGATGAAGAAAAAGACTGCCGATCCTTAGTACTGATATTTCCTCGTAACGCTATGCAGTTAGCGCCCGGAATTACAATCAGTCAATCGGTAGTGAGTGTTCAAGAAGAGTTAACTCAAGAACATATCCAACAACTAGAGTTTCGGCTCAAAATCCAGCGAAATCGACCCACCGTACACCATGGGTTGGGCCTTATGATTTCTGAGCGCTCGCGTCGCACGGGTAAACCCGGAGTAAACTGGACGAATGATGCAGTAATAGACGCCGCACAGCAAACTAAAAGGAATTCTACAGAAGATTCAAAAGCCAGCTTGTTGAAAAAGCTGATTCCTGATGCAGGAGGAAACCAATACCACAAGCTGTTTCCAGTGGAAATGGAAGACATTGCCGGGAAGGACAAAAAAAATTGGGTTGCAGTCATTCATGCCGATGGGAATGACCTCGGTAAAAAAATTTTGGCGATGGTTGCTCCACAAAAAGAAACATTCCGGGAACTCTCCGAGAAAATCAGTAAGGCAACTGAGCAGGCTGTTCGAAGGGCATTCGATCAGATCGTGAAACGAAACCCAGAAGAAGGCAATCTATTTCCTTTTCGACCTATTGTGCTGGGGGGCGATGACCTAACCGCAATCATAAGAGCCGATATGGCCATAGACTTCACCCATGCCTTTCTTAAGGCATTTGAGGAAGAAACTGCTATAGAGTTCCAAGACTTTGTGGGCGACCATTTTCGAGGCGGTCTAACTGCTTGCGCTGGAATTGCTTACATAAAAGCAAATTACCCCTTCCATTACGGAGTACATTTAGCCGACACGCTTTGTGCACAAGCAAAAAAAGTGGCTAAGGATTTGAATAAAAATCGGACACCTTCATGTTTGCTTTTTCACAAAGTGCATTCCAGCTTTGTTGAAGATTATAAAACTATAGTTGAGCAAGAACTAACGGTAAAGCAAGAATTAACATCCGATCAGATTCGTCTTGATTACGGGCCGTACTTCTTGAAA
Source organism: Saprospiraceae bacterium (assembly GCA_049317805.1). GTDB lineage: Bacteria > Bacteroidota > Bacteroidia > Chitinophagales > Saprospiraceae > M3007. The sequence continues at coordinate 255 of JBMOHO010000180.1, read as the reverse complement.
CCACAACCAGGATATGCCACTGTCGAACAACTTAATGGCTGGGTTGAAATCCTCAATGAAGATTCGTCGCCCCAGTCGCGTCTGCGCAACTGGTTAACTGAGCTTCAAGTAAATCAGGCGGCGGCAGCTCAGCAACTTGAGCGAATAAGGCGGATTACACCTCCCCGTTATGTAGAAAAACTAAATTTGAAAGAACCATTTTCAAACAAGAGGTATAAAGAGCCCTCAAAAGCTACTCATACACACATCTTTGAT
>JBMOHO010000179.1:0-8190 GCA_049317805.1 Saprospiraceae bacterium | reverse complement strand
TGGATATGGAAACGTTGCCACAACCGTACCGCAATCCGGCAAAAATATTTGCAGGATTGTATGCGCTGTATAGCGGAGTGGTTTTTTTGGCAGCTGCCGGTTTGATCATTTCGCCCATTTTACATCGTTTTTTCCACCGTTTGCACATTGAATGACCCTTTAAACGTTTTGTATGCCGTACAACGAGCAAATGGGGCATTTTTCCGCATTGTGCCCGCGAGCAGGACAAAAGGATCGGCCAAAAAAGATAATTTGCAGGTGCAGTTTATTCCACGAGTCCTCCGGAAAAGCAGCTTTCAGGTCGCGCTCGGTTTTTTCTACGTTTTTGCCGTCGGTGAGTCCCCAGCGGGTCGCTAAGCGGTGGATATGGGTGTCGACCGGAAATGCCGGCACGCCAAAGGCTTGGGACATGACCACAGAGGCCGTTTTGTGTCCCACCCCCGGCAACGCCTCCAGTTCCTCAAATGTATGTGGCACCTGGCCTCCGTGTTGCTCCACCAGGATGCGCGACAGGCCAGCGATGGCTTTTGACTTGGCAGGCGACAAGCCGCAGGGCTTGATGATGTCGCGGATTTCGTCTACCGACAATTTCATCATGTCGTACGGATTATCGGCCTTTTCAAAAAGCAGGGGTGTAATCTGGTTTACCCGCTCATCGGTGCATTGGGCCGACAACACCACGGCAACCAGCAACGTATACGGATCCTTGTGCTGAAGCGGTATGGGCGTTTCGGGGTACAGTTCGTCGAGTATCTGCTGGATGTGTTCGGGCTTGGTCATGCATCAATGCTTAAAATGACGAACGCCGGTCACCATCATGGCCATGCCACGGGCATTGCATGCATCAATGCTGTCCTGGTCTTTGATGGAGCCGCCGGGCTGTACAATGGCGGTAATGCCTGCCTGGTGCGCTATTTCCACACAATCGGGGAAAGGAAAAAAGGCGTCGGAAGCCATCACTGCGCCTGCGGGGTCGAATCCGAACAGGCGGGCTTTTTCAATGGCTTGCTGAAGGGCGTCAATCCGGTTGGGCTGGCCGCAACCCATACCGATGAGTTGTCGGTTTTTGACCAATGCAATGGCGTTGGATTTCAGGTGTTTGCAGCAGCGTGCGGCAAATAGCAACTGGTCTGTCTCGTCTGTTGAAGGTGCACGGTTGGTGACGACTTGCAAATCGGCTGTGCGTTCAGAAAACAGGTCCGTATCTTGTTCCACCACGCCATTGAGCAGGCTGCGGAAGCTGCGGGCGGCCACCTCGAATGTTTTGAGGCGCAACAGGATGCGTTGTTCCTTTTTGGACAGCAACTCCAGCGCCTCGGGCGCAAATGCCGGGGCGATGAGTACCTCGTAAAACAGTTTATTGATCTCCTGTGCGGTTTCTAGATCGACGGTGGTGTTGGTGATGAAAATGCCTCCAAAGGCAGAAGTGGTGTCGCAGGCCAGGGCGTCGCGCCAGGCCTGAGCCGCCGTTTCGCGCTGCGCTACGCCGCAGGAATTGGTGTGTTTGAGGATGGCAAAAGTGGGTGGGTTATCGCGAAACTCGCGCATGAGTTGCACAGCAGCATCAATGTCAACGAGGTTGTTGTACGAGATGGCTTTCCCATTCAATTTGTCAAACACCTGGCTGAGGTCGCCAAAAAATACGCCTTGCTGATGCGGATTTTCACCATACCGGAGCGCTTCAGCGGGCCGGAAGGAGTGCTGAAACACCGGCTCAGGGTTGTCGCGCCGAAACCAGTTGAAAATAGCCGAGTCGTAATGGCTCGTTACCCTAAACGCGCGGCGGGCCAGTTCGCGGCGCTGTTCGGGTGTGAGTGCGCCATTGCCTTGATTGAGGTATTCGAGAAACAGGGCGTATTCGGCCTGAGAAGCCACCACAGACACATCTTGGTGGTTTTTGGCGGCAGCGCGGATGAGCGATACCCCGCCGATGTCAATTTTTTCGATGATGGCCGCCTCATCGTCGGTCGAAGACACCGTCTGTTCAAAAGGGTATAAGTCGACGATGACGGCATCTATGGTGGGTATATTGAATTGCTCCAATTGTGCCAGGTGTTCCGGTTCGCGCCGGGCCAACAAACCGCCGAATATGGCCGGGTGCAAGGTTTTGACGCGGCCGTCGAGGATGCTGGGGTATCCGGTGAGGGTTTCGACGGCGGTGACCGGAATGCCGAGTTGCTCAATGTAGGCCTGGGTGCCGCCGGTGCTGTACAAGGTCACTTGCAATTCGTGCAGGCGGCGGATGATGGGTTCAAGACCGTCTTTGGCGTAAACGGAAACGAGGGCCGAACGGATGGGCGTGGTCAGCATGGAATGTGTGGTTGGAAAAAACGCAAAGGTAATCGTTTAGCAACGGTACCCCCAAACCCTTAGGTGGTTTCCATCGACTACTCCCCAATCAATTTTTTTTGCCTCAGCAAGTCTTTTAGCCAAACCATATCCTCCTCTGAAAAAACAGGCGGCGGCGGAACGGCATCGTATCGAACAGACAGGTCGTAGCGGCTGCGGATGTATACCTCTTGAAGAGCCGCGCCAATATCGAGCTGTACATCGGGGTCTGGCGATTTGAGCGGAATGGGCACGACTGGCAATTTGTCGTGTATGGTCATGGCCCAAACATGAGTTCTGTACTTTTCCCCCCTTTGCAGCATCACAAAGTAGTGGGCCTGGCGGGGCAAAGTAGGGTAATTGAGCGGGCGTTCGCCACGACGCAGCAGGTCTATTTCGAGCAAGTGAACACCGTCTTCGTGGAGCAGATCCCTTTTTTCCCGATAGGGCTGTATGCCCGGGGCGCGCTTGTTGACCGGCGAAAGCACTTCTATGGCGGTGATGAGTTGTTGGTTTTCCCGATCCCTGATTTCCACGACAGGTATGCGCACTTCCACTGGTTTTGGGAGTGGTATGGTCATGGTGTATGGTGTAAGTACGCTCTGAGCAGGTTCAGCAACGGCATCCAATAAGGGTTCGACGCTGCGACGCAGTATTTCCACGTCTGGGTACAGGATGCCTACATCTTCGTCGGGACGGGTGTCCTCAACAGTGTAAGTTTCAATGCGTACGGAATATTTTGGAATTACCTGGGGGACAATTTGCTCTTTAATGCGCGTGGCCAGATCGTGGTGCACATCGGGCCAAACGTGCCCTTCAAGCCAGGGGTCCATTCCAGGAAAAGGAGGCAACATGCGTTTTTTTTTCAAAAGTACGGATTTTTTGTAAAACTTTTACATGCTTACCCGCAACCTCAAAATATTTCCCATCGAATAACACGACCTGCACCGAGGCTCATAGTGTTCTTTTTCGCCGAGCAGCACCACCTCGTCGCCTTCGGCCAGCCGATACGAGTGGGTAGCCAGGGCACCGCAGTGTACGCATATCGCATGCACTTTGGTCACGTACTCTGCCACCGCCAGCAATTGAGGCATAGGGCCAAACGGCAGACCGAGGTAATCCATGTCTAACCCCGCTGCGATCACCCTCACGCCGCGCAGAGCCAATTGCTCGCATACCTGCGGCAATTCGGCGTCAAAAAACTGCGCCTCGTCTAATCCCACCACGCGGATTTCGGGCGCGAGTTGCAGCACTTCAGCGGCATGCAGTACGGGAATGGCCTCCAAGGATGCGGTGTCATGCGATACAATCCGGTTTTCGGCATAGCGCTTGTCCACACCCGGTTTAAACACCTGCACGGGTAAATCGGCTATTTGTGCGCGCCGCAGCCGGCGTATCAGCTCTTCCGTTTTTCCGGAAAACATACAACCGCAGATGACTTCAATCCAGCCTGCGCGTTGGCCACGGACATTGGGTTCTAGAAACATAAAAACTTAATGGGAAAATTTTAGCTGAGTAAAATAAAAATGCAACAATAAACTAGTCTTACGAGTGAGTATACTCGTAGGACAAGTTTTTCAATTGGGCATTTGCCTCAATTTTTCCATTTTCAACACCTGAATAGACCCCTCGCGTACCTCAATCAGGCCTTCCGTCCTGAAATCAGTCAGGGTTCGTATGACGGTCTCCTTGGCCGTGCCGGCCATGGCGGCCAGGTCCTCGCGCAGCAGGCTGATTTCTGCATAACCCTGGTCATGCAAATGGACGATGGCCGTGGCCACCCGCTTGCGCACAGAATTATAGGCCAGGTCAATGAGCTTTTGTTCTTGCTCGGCCACGTGGTTAGACAGCAGTTTGATGAACCGGGCATTCACGTCCCGGTTGTTGTGCACCAGTGCATTAAAATCTTCTTTGGGTATAAGCCGCAGGTTGCTGTCTTCCAATGCGGTGGCGCTTTCCGGATAGCTGTCGTCGCGCAACAGGGCCAGATAGCCCAGAAACTCACCGGCCACGGCCACCCTTACGATCAATTCGCGGCCGTCTTCGTTGCTTTTAAACACCTTTACGCGCCCGCTTTCAATGTAAAACAACCACCTCGGTTGCTCCCCTTCCACAAAAACGGGGTCTTTTTTGCGGTAATGCCGCAATTCCCGGTTTTCAGACAGCGATTGAACCGCCTCCATGGCACGGGCCTCGTTGATGAAATGCTCCAGTCCTTCTCCCTCCGGACGTGAAGCGGCGCGCAGGCGCGCCGATTTGCGCAGCCGCGTTTCAATGGTTTGCAACAACAGGGTATCGTCAAACGGTTTCGTAATGTAGTCATCAGCCCCCAGGGCCATGCCTCTTCGAAAATCTTCTTTTTCCGCTTTGGCAGTTAGAAACAAAAAAGGGATGTCGGCCGTAGCCTGATGCCTGTTCAGGATGTGCAATACGCCGAAACCGTCAAGTTCGGGCATCATCACGTCGCACAAAATCAGGTCAGGGCGCTCTTGCCTGGCCATATCCACGCCTGTTTTGCCGTTTTCTGCGCAACGCACTTCATAACCGCTCAGTTGCAGTATTTCGGATATGTTCTCCCGCACGTCCGTGTTGTCTTCAATGATCAGGATGGTGGCCATGTTTAGTCAGATTTTGTATAAATGGATTCAAGGCTCGTTTCAACCGCTGAAAAAGACAAAAATAGCGCAATCATTTTATTTGTGCATTTGACCAAAGTCATTTTGCCAAATGAGGCGGGTCATATGTGGTTGCTTCGACGTGCTGTACTTTTGCACAAGATCACAAAAATTGATTTACATTCCCTGTCATTCGTCACCCACCAAACGCAATTTCCGAACACATGAATTTATTTTCGCTTGTTTCGACCATCATGACCCCAGCCGACAAACTGGTCACCGTTAACCCGGAAGACAGCCTTTTGGAGGTCAAGAAAATCTTCGACACCCACAGTTTCCACCACTTGCCTGTGGTTCGTTTCCGCAGCATAGTGGGCATCATCTCTAAAACAGACTTCAACCATTTTACTGGTGGTCTGAGCCACCACATTGAGGATCGTTTTATGAACGATGCCAAACTCGAACATGCAAAGGCGCAGGATATTATGACCAAAGGCATGGGCAAAATTGAACCCGACGACCGCCTCAATGTGGCGCTTGAAGTGTTCAGCAAAAACTGGTTTCATGCCTTGCCTGTGGTGCAACACGATGAACTGGTCGGCATTCTTACTACCCAGGACATCATCCGCGCCATCCTGGAAGAAAAGCCGCTTGAGCCACACATGGTATACGAAGACAAATAACAGTACATTAATCACTTAAATCATTCTTTAGCCATGACCACCATCAGCATATACGGTTCAGGTGATGCCAAAATGCGGGCATTGAAGCAAAACGTTTCTTTGGCTTTGGCCGAATATCCTATGGATGGACAGGTAGAAGAAGTGTCTGAATACAATCGATTGTATGCCTCGGGTGTCACGCACCCGCCGGCGCTGGTCATCGATGGCGAGATCATGTCGGAGGGCGAAGTGCCAAGTGTCGATGACATCAAAAAGCTGTTCAGGAGTCGGCACCTCATGCGGAGTAAGTTGTTTAAGCTCCGGCGCATCATGGTGCCGGTAGACATGAGTTCGACCGCCGAAAACGCGCTCGTTTTTGCCTGCCGGTTGGCGCATCTTTTCCAGGCCTCCCTGGAAGTGGTGTATTGTATGGACAGCATTTTCGAGGGCTCTGTACCCTCGCCGTCGGGCGTGTTGGCCAATTACAAAAAAACCATGCAGGAGGAACTCGATGCCTTTGTGCATTCATTGGCCGAACGCGAAAAGTTAGATTGCTCTACGCCCGACCATATGCTGCACGCACCAAACGAACTCGGCTACAACACCGTGGCGGGTATTCGCACCCGCATCGCTTTTGGCTTCGCAGAGGACGTGCTGATCGATTTGTCGCGCAATACCGATATGATGATCATGGGTACGCTTGGCAAGGGTGGCGTTGCCCGGAAGCTTTTCGGTTCGGTAAGCGTCGCCGTGTCCAAAAACGCCCATTGCCCGGTATTGCTCGTGCCGCCGCAGGCTCAGTTTCGCGGATTTTCCAACATCCTGTACGCCAGCAATTTTGAATCCTTGGACGCCCTGACCATCAAGCAAACAGTGGCGTTTACCCGCCGTTTCAACAGCCAGTTGCACTTTGTGCACGTTGGCCCGGCCGGGGAACCCGCAGTCGACCTTGAGAAAAAACTGTTTGAGATCAATTATGTGTATGCAGACGCTGAAATGCCCTTCCTTTTCAGCAAGGTAGTGGGAGATGATGTGGTAGAAGGCCTGCACCAGTACGCATATGATCACCGAATTGGCCTTTTTGTTTTTGTGACACACCACCGCTCTTTTTGGGACAACCTCATGCACCACAGCGTATCCAAAGACATGCTTCTGCACACTGGCATACCCATCCTGCTGATTCATGCAGACGGAGATACTCTTGAGGAATAAGATAGAACAACCCTCTCCTAAAACCCATAGAAGCGCTGCAACCAAATGTCGGTTGCGGCGTTTTTGTGTTTTATGGCCAAAGATAAAAAGCCGGATACGCCTCAACAACCACTGGTGGAAAACCTGGATTTCTACCTCGAAAACGGCTTTGTGGTGTTCACAGAACAATTCTTGCGCAAGCGTGGCTACTGTTGCCAGAGCGGGTGCAGGCATTGTCCTTATGGGTTTGTTAAGAAAAGTTGATTTGGTGATTTGTTGATTTGATGATGAAACTGCATATTTTAGGCGCTCCGGGGGCTGGCGTTACGACCCTGGGGCGTGCACTGGCTGAAAAAACGGGCGTACCACATTTCGATACGGACGATTACCACTGGTTTACAGGCGATGCCCTCCCCTATCGTCGACGCCGAAACCCTGACCACCGGCGTCTGTTGCTGGGAAATGATCTTGCCTCGCACGAGCATTGGGTGCTTTCGGGCGCTTTGTGCGGCTGGGGCGACGTGTTTATTCCTCAATTCGACGCTGTGGTCTGGCTTTGGGCCCCGGCAGATGTCCGCCTCGAACGCATTCGCGCCCGAGAACACCTGCGTTATGGTGCCGAACGGCTCGCTCCCGGTGGCGATTTGCATGTGGTGTATGAGAAATTTCTGCATTGGGCCGCCGCATATGACGATGCTTCTGACAACATCCGGAGCCGCACGCAAGAATTGGCATGGGTGAAATCACTTGCTTGTCCACAAATGAACATCAGCGAAGTGATGGACAGCCCAACGCTTTTGTCGACCGTTGAAAGCTGGATAAAAAGTTTGGATCAAGATGCCTCCGGACTTTTTTTTGACAGGATTCACAGGTTTTGACAGGATTTTTTTGAAAAAGTTCGTCATTATCCTGTGAATCCTGTCAACTCAAAGTACTTTTTCCATTTTAAAATGCGGTATACCCACTTCTTCAAACCGTTCGCCTACGGTGGCATACCCCAGCGCCTGATAAAATGGAACTGCCGTTTCCCGGGCATGCAACACCATGGTGTGCACCCCGGCCGAACGGGCAAGGTTTTCCGAGGCCTCTACTAAAATTTTCCCCACGCCTTTGCCCTGAACGGCTTCGGCCACAGCCACCTGCCTCATTTTCCAGAAAGCATCGTCAGACGCCAACAAACTCAGGCAACCCAACAAACGACCTGAGGCATCGTAGGCTGCCAGATGGCGCTGGTCGTACTCTTCGGCCAGCTGCTCAGGCGTAAATTCGAGGCCGAGCGGCTTGCGCAACACATCGGTGCGGAGCCGCACGGCCTCGTCGTATTCCGGCGTACCGAAATCTATTTCAATGGTGTACATCGTTTATCCTGCAGGAACGAAATGGTCAATGATGTC
>JBMOHO010000178.1:0-8238 GCA_049317805.1 Saprospiraceae bacterium | reverse complement strand
CCTTCGCATTGACCTCGAGCAGCACCCTCAAAACCCGGGCATTTGACCAAAACAAACCCCTTGGACGCATGCGCACGGTGCAGTACCTCTTACACAAGGCCAGCGGAAAGCCCTACGCCATGAGCGGCAAACCGGTACAATACAACGGTGGCGAACAGTACGCCCTCACCAATGGCGTCACGGGTGGCATCCGGAGCTGGAACAGTTGGGTCGGATTGGTCAATCAAGACATTGACCCCTGCATTGACTTTGGCGAAAGCACCCCGGTAGAAAGTGTTGAGGTGCACTATGTCGACGCGAAAAGTTCCTGGATTTGGCCGCCCCGACGGGTGGAACTGGCAGCATCCGACGATGGAAAAACGTTCAAGGTAGTGTCTGTTAAAGACATTGATGCGGATGCCCGACAAAACAACGCTGTGGAAACACTGCGTTTTGAAGCGCTCCATTTGAACGCCCGCTACCTGCGCCTGACGGCCAAAACCTACGGGGTAATCCCGCCTGGAAAGCCAGGAGAGGGCAATGGGGCGTGGTTGTTTCTGGATGAAATCGTGGTGGACTGATCTACAACGAGTAATATCGGCATAAAGACTGGTTTGTTAATTGGGAAAAAGCAAACCCTTGATTATCAAAAAATTAATTGAATTTTTCTGAAATTTTTTTCCTGTTTTCGGCTGCGGTTTCGTGCAGAAGTGTCCGATTTTAGCGTGTGGAAGGCCAGTACATTTGTGTTTCATTAAAATCAATTCCATCATGCACCTTCTATCAAAACAAGCCGTTTGGGCAAGCACAAGTACTACAGTCAGCCGACTGGGCACCTACTTAGCGACAATTGAAATGGGCGATCCGCGAACGCCCGATTGCCAGCATTTCGGCATTTGCCGCGTCAACCTCTGGTCAGGCGGGCCTGAATCGCCTGCATGCGACTGCCGCATCGCATCCTGGATCAACCTGGAAACAGAAGGGGTAGTCCGTCTTGGTATCATCCGCGCCACCTTATCCGAAAAAGTGTACCGCATGCATTTTCACAGCGGCAAACTGGTGATGCCAGCCGATTGCCCGGTTTCAACCGAAGTCACCGAAAAGCTGTTTGGGGAAACCCGCAATATGATTTTGCGTGCCGGGGTATATCCGGTGTACAAGTGCCCGGGCATACTGGAGGTATACATCAAAACCGACATGCTTCAGATGCCGCCCGGATAGCGCTGGGCAAAGTCCTTGGCAAAGTAGGTCAGGATCACGTCGGCACCGGCCCTGCGGATGCTCAGCAGGGTTTCGGGCATGGCTTTTTCGAACTCGAGCCAGCCGTTGCGGCATGCTGCGGTGAGCATGGCGCATTCGCCGCTCACGTGGTAAGCGGCAATGGGCTGATCGAAGTTGTCTTTCAGCAGGCGAATGACGTCGAGGTAGTGCAAGGCTGGTTTCACCATCAGCATGTCTGCCCCTTCACCGGCGTCAAGTTCGGCTTCGATGAGGGCCTCTCGGCGGTTTGCCGGATTCATTTGATAGGTTTTTTTGTCGCCGCTTTTGGGTGCTGAGTCCAGGGCATCGCGAAAAGGCCCGTAAAACGCGCTGGCGTATTTGGCGGTGTAGGCCAATATGCCCGTCTGGCTAAAGCCTGCATCGTCCAGGGCCTGGCGCATGTAGCCCACGCGCCCGTCCATCATGTCTGAAGGGCCCAGCATGTCAAAACCGGCTGCCGCCTGCGCCACCGACATGGCTGCGAGGATGGGCAGGGTGTCGTCGTTTACTATATGGCCGTCGCGCACCAGACCGTCGTGTCCGTCGCTGCTATACGGATCCATGGCCACATCGCTGATGAGGCAACATTCCGGGAAGCGCGCTTTGATGGCGCTCGCCGTTTTCAGGTAAAAATTATCGGGATGGTAGCTGTAGGTGGCTTCACGGTCCTTGAGGTGATCTGAAACTGCCGGAAAAAGGATAAAATTGTGCAGCCCAAGGTGCATGCAAGATTCCACCTCGCGCAGGAGTTCGTCGGCCGAAAACCTAAAGATGCCCGGCAGAGAGGCGACTTCCATGCGCACGCCGACGCCGTCGACCAAAAACAGGGGAAAAATAAGATGATCGGGGTGCAGATGGGTTTCGGCTTGCATGCCACGAATGGCGGCTGTGCGGCGGTTTCGGCGCGGACGTTGGAACATAAGATGCGGTTTGATATTGCCCTAAAAAAAAACAGGGATGCCACCTTAACGGCAGCACCCTGTATAACCCCAAAAAACCAAATGAAAACAATCTTAAATATGACGTCCGAAGACGAGAATTTGAAATTCTGTATTACTTTTGCAAGTAAGGTGACGCAAAGGTGGGAGGTTTTGATTTTATATGCAAGCGTTCGCCAAAAAAATTTTCAACATTTTTTAATAGCATACGCTTTGCGGTGTTAATATTTATCCGGTACCGTAACATGACGCTGAAAACACCCATAATATTTACAAATAGTAAACAAAAAATGATGCATTTTCGGTTTTTCTTTTTTCTGACGCTCGCGGTCACTTCCATTGCCCTGGCATGTACTGGTGATCGGGAACGCATACTGGAAGGGTACATCAATGAACGGGTAACCGAATTTGAACGCAAACATACAGCGCAGAAAGAAATTCAATTGTTAAAATTGGCGGGTGGAATCGCCGATTCGCTGTTGCTGGACGAAGCCATTGCATCGGTGAAAGACTCCCTTGGCAACCGAAAGCCCTCGCGCCCGATGGAGCCGCCGAGGCTTGAGCCATTGGATTCGGGTCCGGTTCAACCGATTTTTGACCGTGACACCGACCAATAGGCAACGCGGGTACTAAAACGGGCGTCAATGCAGGGCGACTGTCAGGGGAAAACTTTTCATTTTTTACAACAACACCGGTTGAGAACAAGTGAGCATCCAGGTTGGGCCGTGCTCCGGTGGCTTCCGGTTCCGGTTTTTTTGCTGTTGTCCGTTGGCGTGTTCGGCCAGGGCGGCGGTGCTTTATCCAACCTGCGCTTCCGTTATGTATCGACGCGCGTGCCCAACCAGACGCTCGATACCCTGAGCATTGCCGGCGCCACGCTCGTGGTGCGCGATTCGGTTGACGGGACTGTTGTTTCGGCCGATTATTACCGGCTCAAGCAGTCCATGCTGGTGCTCGACACGGCCGCACTTCGCCGCGCTTATCCAGCCAGTTCAACCGTACAGGTGCAGTACCGGGTGTTGCCATTTGACCTGAGCAAACCGCTTTTTCGACTCGACAGCACGGCGCTGCGGCGGGTGGGCCAAAACGACGCCATTGAATACGATTTTACGCCATACAAGCCAAACACCCAGCCTTGGCAAACGGGTGGCGTGCAAAGCAACGGCGCTTACGTGCGCGGGCTCTCCCTGGGCAACAACCAAAATCTGGTGTTCAACTCCAACCTCAACCTGCAACTCAACGGTAAGTTAGGCGACGACCTGGCCATTCAAGCAGCGCTTTCCGATAATTCTATTCCCTTGCAACCCGACGGCACCACCCGGCAACTGCAGGAATTTGACCGCATTTACATCCAGTTGCAGAAAAAAGAGGCCCAATTGATCGCCGGCGATTTTGACCTGCGCCAGCCGCCGGGGTATTTTTCCCGGTATTTTAAACGGCTACAGGGCGCAGGCGTGTTGTGGAAAGGTCCGCTGACAACCGGCGACAGCCTGTCCGTGCAGGCTGCCGCTGCCGTTTCCAGGGGCAAGTTTGCCCGCCAGCTCATTCAGGGGCAGGAAGGCAATCAGGGCCCCTATCGATTAGTGGGTGCCGACGGCGAGCAATTCATCATTGTGCTGGCCGGTACCGAAAAGGTATACGTCGACGGGCAGTTGCTGCGCCGTGGTTTTGAAGACGATTATACAGTGGACTATAACCTTGGCGAACTCACCTTTACCGCCAGGCGGCTCATTACCAAAGACATTCGGGTCATTGTAGAGTTTGAATACACCGTACAGGCGTACCTGCGCTCCACCACTGCCGCGCAAGCGGCCTGGACAGCCCCGCGTGCCAAATTGTACCTGAACGCCTATTCTGAACAGGACAGCCGCAACGCGGGCCCGGCGCAAGACCTCAGCCCGGAAGCCAGGCGGCGGCTGGCAGATGCCGGCGATAACCTCAGTGCTGCGTTTGCTTCCGGCATAGACACCCTGACCGACGGGTTCGACCCCGGGCGGGTGTTGTACAAAACGGTGGACACCATAGTGTGCGGACAACTCATTCAAGTGCTGGCTTACAGCACCAGTCCGGACAGCGCCCTGTACGCTGCCCGATTTACCCAGGTGCCACAGGGCACGGGCAATTACGTGCAAGTGCCCAGCGCTGCCAATGGCCGGGTGTACAGGTGGGTTGCCCCGGACCCCGTCAGTTGCCAACCGCAAGGCAACTACGAGCCCATTGTGCGGCTGCTGGCCCCCGAAACCAGGCAATTGTTCGCCATGGGCGCAGAAGTGCAGCCTTTTTCACGTGGCCGCCTGCAAACGGAAGTGGCCCTAAGCGGCAGAGACCTGAACCGTTATTCTCCTTTGGACGACGAGGACAACAACGGCCTGGCATTTTCCGGTGCCTACCGCCATGAGCTGCTGCAGCCCGGCTCATCAAAGGGCTGGGCTTTACAGGCCGACGGGCGTTATGAGTACACCGCACGGCATTTTCTTCCTTTAAACCCTTATCGGCCGGCCGAATTTGCCCGCGACTGGAACACCGGTGCCACCAACAACCCCGCTGCGGAACAATGGGTGCGCGGAGGCGTTTCCGCACAAAAAGATGCGTGGATAAAAGCGCGTTATGAAGCAGGCGGTTTTTTTCGGGATTCCCTGTACCGCGGGCTAAGGCATTTTGCAGAAGGATCGTTCAAACGGGGCGGATGGGATGCCCGTGCCGAACTGAACCTGTTGCAAACAGACGCCACAACTGAAAAAACCTTGTTTTCCAGGCCAAAAGCAGAAATAGCCCGTTCTTTTTTCAGGGGCGAGGGGCAAAAACGACAGGCTTTCGTCCGGGTAGGCGTATACGGCGAGCGGGAGCGCAACAGCCGCCGCCTGCCATCGGCCGACACCCTGTTGCTCAACAGTTTTTGGTACGACCTGTGGCGCGTTTTTCTGGAAACACCACAGTCCGACCAGTCCCGCTGGCAATGGAACGCTTTTTACAGCCAACGGACAGACCATGCCCCGGTGGCCGATGATTTTCGGGTAAGCACCATTGCTGATGAAGTCAAGCTTGGGGGCACCTGGCGCAGCATGGAGTCGAAGCCCGCCCGACAATCGCTCCAATGGAACCTCCACTACCGCACCTTGCGCATCGCAGCGGCAGAACTGACGCCCTTAGACGAACAGGAAACCTATCTGGGCCGGGTGGATTATTCGCTGACCGCCCTGAAAAACGCCCTGAGTGCCACGAGCGGGTACGAGCTGAGTTCCGGCCAAAGTCCGCGTGTGGAGTTTAATTACATACAGGTCAATCCGGGCGAGGGGCAATACACCTGGGTAGACCGCAACCTCGACAGCATCCTGCAGATAGACGAGATGGAGATTTCGGTGTTTCAGGATCAGGCCAATTACGTGCGGGTGGCTGTGACCACTACCGAATACCTGCGCACCAACAACGTGGTGTTTAACCAAAACCTGCGTTTTGAACCCCGCTTTTTGTGGCCTGGGGGCAAGGGTTGGCGCAAAGGCCTCGGCCGTTTGTCGACTCAAAGCATTTTACAGCTCAACCGCCGGGTGCTGAGTGGCGCGGAGGGGGTGAACGCCTGGAACCCCTTTGAACTCAACATTCCGGACACTTCGCTGATCACTGTGGGCAGCACCCTTCGAAATGTGTTGTTTGTAAACCGAGCACAACCTGCCTGGGACGCCTCGGTGTCGAACAACGCCACACGCAGCCAGGTGTTGCTCACCACCGGATTTGAAAACAGGCAAAACAACGCATGGAACCTGCACGGGCGCGTGAACGCCGGCCCCAAATGGAGCGTAGAAATGGACCTGACGCGCGACCGACGGGAGAGCGACAACCAGGCGTTTGACGCACGCGATTACACCATTTTGGGCTGGCAGGCCGGACCCAGGCTTAGTTGGTTGCCAAATCGCTACCTTCGTGCTTCGGTGCAATACCGTTATTTGGACAGCCGCAACCGGGTGGGCAATGCCGAGACCGCGCGGCAGGACAACCTGCAACTGTCGGTCAACTGGAATCCGGCCGCTCCAAAAAACAACGCCGGATTTGCAGCGGCCACCGCTTTTCGGCTGCAACTAACCTACGCCGACGTGCGTTTTGACGGAGACGCCAACACGCCCGTGGGTTTTGCCATGCTGGAAGGCCTCCAAAACGGCAGCAACGCCCTTTGGACGGTTGGCCTGGATCGGCAGTTGTCGCGGAGCATACAGCTCAATTTTAGTTACGAAGGCCGCCGCACCGGCCAGGCCCGCACCGTACACGTAGCCAGGGCGCAAGTGCGGGCTGTTTTTTAAAAAAACCTATGAAAGAGACGCATTTTATAGCACAAAACAAAGAGAAATGGGCGGCTTACGAGGAAATGCTGCGCCAGAACCAACGCAACCCCGAGCGGTTGAACGAACTGTTTATACAGATTACCGACGACCTGTCGTATGCCCGCACGTTTTACCCCAACCGTTCGGTGCGCATGTACCTCAACGGGATGGCGCAGCGCATTTTTCACAACGTGTACCGTGGCAAGCGTTTTCCGGCGCGCCAACTGACCTTGTTTTGGACGGAGGAGACGCCGAGGCTTTACTGGGAAGAACGGCGGGCAGTGTGGCTGGCTTTCGGCGTGTTTGTGCTGGCCTTTGCCATCGGCGTGGCGTCGAGCCGGATTGACCCGGATTTTGCGCGGGTGATTCTGGGCGACAGCTACATAGCGATGACCGAGGAGAACATTGCAAGAGGCGATCCGATGGCCGTGTACAAACAGCACGATCCGATGGGCATGTCGGCGGGCATAGCGGCCAACAACCTGTTTGTGGCGTTGCGGACGGCCATATTTGGTGTGCTGGCGTCTGTAGGCACCTTGTTTATTTTGTTGTACAACGGCATCATGGTGGGTGCCTTCCAGTATTTTTTCATTGAAAAAGGCTTGTTTTGGGAGTCGTTTTTAACCATTTGGATACACGGCACGCTGGAAATAGGGGCCATTGTACTGTCCGGCGCTTCGGGCTTGGTCATGGGGCGTGGTTTGTTGTTTCCGGGCACCTACACCCGGGCGCAGGCCTTTCAGATCAGCATGCGCAAGGGGCTGAAAATGTTCATTGCCCTGGCCCCCATCATCGTATTGGCGGCGTTTTTTGAGGGTTTTTTGACCCGGTTTACTGAAACGCCCGACGTGATCCGCGCCTTGTTTATCGTGGTGTCTCTGTTTTTCATGTTGGGTTATTTTGTATGGCTGCCCTGGTACAAGGCCAATAAAAAGGGCTTCTTGCGCGATGCGGATGCGATGGATTTACCTGCAGACCGGTCGGCACCTTTTGATTTCAGCGCCATAAAAGGCCCCGGGGAAGCGTTTTCAGATGCCTTTACCCTGCTCCGGCGCAACGGGCGGCTGTTGTGGATGGCTATATTGGGTGCTGCCGTGGTCACGGCCACCATTGGGTTGTTTTTGCCAGAGGGCGAAGAAGGGCCGGCATTTGTTTTTTACAGAGACTTTTTGGGCGTCCTGCATGGCGTACGCGATTTTTTTGGATTTCGGGAGCACCATTTGCTGTTGCCCATTCAGTGCTTTTTGTTTGGCGGACTGGCTTTTCTGTCGTTTCAGGCAGTGTCCGCCTGCATACCGCCATCTGATCGGCAGGCCATGCCTGTGGCCAAGCAGTTGGTTGTGTTCTTGTTGTTGGCAGTGATCATGCCCGGATTTTTCATGGTTTTACAATTTCAGGAAAACATATTGGGCTGGTTGTTGGCCATCCTGGCCATGCCTTTGCTCGGGTTGTGGTGCGTGGTGCTGTATATGGAAACACACAATCCTTTTTTGGCTTTCGGGCGTATATTTGGGTTGATGCGTTGGGCGTCGGGGCTTACACTTGGTTTTTTGTTGGTCAACCTCAGTTTGTTGTTGTTTCTGTTTTTGGATTCGGGGATTTGGCGCATCATTCAGCAGTTTTTTTCGTGGATGATGCCGCCGGATGAAAAAACAATGGCTGCGTTTACCCAATTCAGCACCACTTTTGCAGCGGGTCTGATGTTGTATTTTTCCATGGTGTTGTTGTTTCTGAGTTCCGCTTTTCAG
>JBMOHO010000177.1:0-8246 GCA_049317805.1 Saprospiraceae bacterium | reverse complement strand
CAGGTTGTAGGTAAACGAATCGTAGTTGTCTATGAGCAACAGCTGCATCTATTCTTCGGGGTTGTCTTCTATAGCATCGCCGGAGTCCGGTTTATAAAAACTTTTGCGCTGCTCCACGCGGTCTTCGCCGTATCGTTCAATGCGGTCGAGCCAGGTGGCAGAGTCTTCCCAAAGGTCTGAGGCCACGGGTTTAAACCGGACAATAACCTTCCTCGCTCGAACAGGCATGTCTTCAAGGATGGGATAAAAACGCGCTTCTGTTAATACCGAGTCATCTATCAAGGTTGCTTTGACCATAAACCACAGCAATACGCTGAAAATGAGGACATAGAAGCCGCCGGTCAATACCCCGCCCAATACGCGGTTCACAATGCCTAAGTAAGCAAAATTAAGGATGCTTTCAAAACCGCCCGATGCGGCACGCATGATGACAAACACTACACCGAGGTTAACCAGAAAACCGGCAATCGGCATGAGTGGGTTATCGCTGTTCAACACGCGTTCCAGCACGGTGGTAGCTACCCCGGTCATGCGAAAAGCGATGATGAACCCAAACACATAGGCCAGGATGTTGAATAACGTACCTATGATGCCCCGGGAAAATCCGTGCCAGAATCCCAGGGCCAAAACGATCATGGTGATGATGTCTATTGGCATACCAAAAGAAAAATAAAGTACAAAAGTAACAAATCAAAAAATTTTTTCTGTTGTTAAACGCTTTACCAGTATATTTGGATCAAACTCCGGAGCATGTTACGTTCTTTTCTCTTTTTTGGGGTGTTTTTGTTGATTGTGGTGTGCGCACAGGCACAATCAAGCTCCACTATACCCGGCGGTACCGGCATTTTATACAACCGGGAAACGGTTTTTAACCTGAAATTGACGACCAACCGCGGGTTTGCACCTGGTATGGAGTTCGGGCGTTTGCGCACGTACTACAAAACGACGTATTTTCACTTTAATGTAGGTGAAATCAAGCACCCTAAAGAAACGCGCCAAAGCGCCGATCCGTCTGTGGGGCGCTCCTTTCGACCCTATGTTTTTGGAAAACAAAATAACCTGCTGGTGGCCCGCGCAGGCTGGGGTGCCAAACGGTATTTCACCGAAAAAGCCCGCACCCGTGGCGTGGCTGTGGGCATGAGCTATGCCGTAGGGCCCACACTCGGCATGTTGAAGCCGTATTATCTTGCCTTGCGCCGTCCGGCTCCCGACAATCCTGGTTCCAGCCGCATTGTACACGAAAAATACAGCACCGACAATGCCGACATTTTCCTTGACAACACCCGCATTCTGGGCGCGTCTCCGTTCACCCGCGGCTTTGGAGAAATTTCTCTGGCACCCGGTGCCCATGCTTCCCTGGCCCTCCACCTCGATTGGGGCGCTTTCGACGAGTTTGTAAAAGCACTCGAAATTGGTGCCATGATCGATGTGTTCGCACGCGACATGCCCATCATGGTCATTGAAGACAACAGCCCGGTCTTCTTCAACTTCTTCGTAAATTTGCAGCTCGGAAAAAGGAAGTAGGGCTAAGGTGTTCCGAAATCCCAAATCCCAAATCCCAAATCCGCAATCCTATGATTGAACTTCCCGTTATATCCGCAGAGCCAGCTGCGGCACGTCCAAAACGACCGGAATGGCTAAAAGTGCGCTTGCCCATGGGCGAGCAATACCGCAATGTGCGCACGATTGTAGACGACTACAAGCTGCACACCATTTGCCAAAGCGGCAATTGCCCCAACATGGGCGAGTGCTGGGGCGCAGGCACCGCCACATTCATGATTCTGGGCAACGTGTGTACGCGCTCCTGTTCCTTTTGTGCTGTCAAAACCGGCCGGCCCAATGAATACGACGAAGACGAACCCCGGCGCGTAGCCGAAGCCATTTGGCTCATGGGCGTCAAACACGCGGTCATCACCTCCGTCAACCGCGATGAACTCCAGGACCGCGGCGCGGAAATATGGCATCAAACGGTAAAAGCGGTTAAAGACCGAAGCCCGCAAACCACCATCGAAACGCTTATTCCCGACGTAAAAGCCAATTGGGACGCCCTGGAACGCATGATTTCGCCAGGACAAGAGGTGGTGTCGCACAACATGGAAACGGTAGAGCGCCTCTACCGCAAGGTGCGCCCTCAGGCCAAATATGTGCGCAGCCTCGAGCAAATTCAGCGCACCAAAGCATACGGCAAACGCACCAAAAGCGGCATCATGGTGGGCCTCGGCGAAACAAAAGAAGATGTTTTACGCATCATGGATGACCTCGCCGCGCACGGGTGCGACATCCTGACCATCGGCCAGTACCTCCAACCCACCAAAATGCACATCGAAGTGGCGGAATTTATTCACCCCGACCTATTTGCCGAATACCGGGAAATTGGCCTTGCTAAAGGTCTCCTGTATGTAGAAAGCGGCCCCTTGGTGCGCTCCAGCTACCACGCGGAAAAGCACGTGTTTTGATGGTTTGTTTACTTGTTTATTTGTTTATTTGGTGATTTGTTTATTGGGCTGTTTTTTAGTGTTTTGCTTTTTTATGTTGAAGATGCCTAAAAAGTTATTTTGTCCACAAATAAACAAATCACCAAATAAACAAATCACCAAACAAACAAATCACCAGGCAACCACCCTAACCGCCCTCAGCCCCGTTCGTGCTTTGAGCCAATTGGCGATGCGTTCATGATCCTTGAGTGCCAAAGCGCCTTTTGTTTGCATCAGGGCAATGCCGATTGTATCCCGCTGGTTGGACTCGGGTTGAAATCCGGGCGCTTGGCATAAATGAAGTCCGATGACATTGGGGTACATGGCCTGGAGCTCTCGGGCCACATCGTCTACCGGCAACTGGCTTTGAGCATACCACTCCAGTTGTTTTTCCAAAAACTGTATTTGGGCCTGTTGTTCATCCAGTATGGCATTGTTTTGTTCGAAAAGGGCGTATTGGCCCGGGGGTACACGTTGTTCGGTGTCTGAATACAGGCCTTGATGAATGGTTAGTTTGGTGTTGTGCAGGCCGTATTCAGGTAGTTTTTTCTGAAGGCGGGCAAGTTCTTCCTCTGGCATTCGTTTGCCGGCAAGCAGTATTTTGACTACACTGGTGTCGTGGTGTGCGAAAGCATGTTTTTCGGTGATGACCTGGGTATCGTCCCAGTTCATTTCAGCATCCACAAACGCGCCCACATTGCGGTTAAAAATGGTTTCGCGCACGATGCGGTACCCCAAATAAATGCTCGGCAGCACCGTGAGGGCTACCACCATCCACACCGAACGGCGCACCAAGCGATCCGTTCGCGCATCTATAAAGTTCTTGCGGTGAAAACCCAACAACCGCACCACCAAAAACGTGGACAGGCTGATCATCACACTGTTGATGAAAAATAAATAGAAAGCGCCCAAAAAATAATGGATGTTGCCGTTGGCCAGGCCATAACCGGCAGTACATAGCGGCGGCATCAAAGCCGTTGCGATGGCTACCCCGGGAATGACGTTGCCTTTGTCTTTGGAGGTGCCCGCCACAATGCCCGCCATGCCGCCAAAAAAGGCGATCAAAACATCCCAAATGGTAGGCGATGTTCGGGCCAGCAACTCCGAACTGGCACCGCTCAAGGGTGTCAGGGTAAAGTAGAGGCTGGAGGTCAGCACACTGGCCAACACGGCTATGCCGAGGTTGTACGCCGCTTTTTTGATGAGCTCAAAATCGAGGATGGCTACGCCCAAACCGATGCCGATGATGGGCCCCATTAAGGGCGATATGAGCATGGCTCCAATGATGACTGCGGTCGCGTTGACGTTCAGCCCGATGGAGGCGATAAAAATAGCAAAAACCAGCGTCCACAGGTTTACACCCCGGAAAACGACATTGCGGCTGATGGATGCTATGATTTCCTGCTCATCATCTTTGTCTTTTTCCAGGCTCAAACGGTCGTGCCAAAAGCGAAAAAAACGAAAAATCGGCCTTGGGGAAGGAGAAGGCCTTGGGGTGCTTGTTTCCATAATTGCAAAGGAGTTTACAGCAAAGCGGCACCAAACACACCGGCGCTGTCGCCCAATTTGGGTGGGGTAAATATGGTGTCTAAACGGGTGTTGAACACGTGTTTTCGCACCTCCGATACGCCCTCTGTGTACAGTTTTTCAATGTTTCCGAGTCCGCCGCCCAGCACGATCACGTCCGGGTCGAGGATGTTGATGACGACCGACATGGCTTTGCCAAAATATTCGATCAGGCGCCGGATGGTGGCTGTAGCGGCCGGGTCGTCGCCGCGCAAATCGGCTGCAACAATGTCTTTCATGTGTACTTGCTGTCCGGTGAGGCTCAAATAGTGGCGTTGGAGTGCCGGGCCTGAAATGACTGTTTCGACGCAACCTGTTTGGCCGCAGTAGCATTTGCCGCCGCTGTCGTCCAAAAAGTTGTGCCCCCATTCGCCGGCTATGCCTTGATGCCCGTTCAGTACCTGTCCGCGCACCACCACGCCGCCGCCCACACCAGTGCCCATGATGACGCCAAACACCACCTCTGCGTGGGGTCGGATGTCGTGTGCGGCCCCCAAACCCGCTTCGGCCACGGCAAAACAATTGGCGTCATTGGCCAGACGCACGGGGATGCCCAGGTATGCTTCCAGGTCTTTGTCAAACGGTTTGCCGTTCAGTGCGGTGGTGTTTGCGTTTTTGATCAGCCCGGTATGCGGGTCCAATGTGCCCGGATGCCCGATGCCGATGCGTTTCGGCTTGAAACCACATTCCGCGTGCAGCTGCTCCACAAGTCGACCGATTTGACCAATGATGTGTTCATAACCTTGATCTGCTTCGGTGTGTATGCGCTGCCGCGCCATGACCGTCGGATTTTCGCGGCTTTCCAACACTGCAGCCTCTATCTTTGTGCCGCCTAAGTCTATTCCCCATACATGCATGACAGTTTTGAGTTTTGAGTGGTGAGTTTTGAGTTGTATTGCGCTGCTTATGGCTGTTGTTAAAATGAATGCAAGATTATGTATTTCAATCCTTATTCCCAACTCCCAACTCCCAACTCCCAACTCAAAACTGTAAACTCAAAACTGAAAACTGAAATGGAGCGATTCGACACCGACAAAGCCCCCAAACCAGTAGGCTTGTACCCACATGCACGGCGCGTGGGCAATTTTTTGTTTTTGTCGGGCATAGGCCCGCGCGACCCTCAAACAGATGGGGTACCCGGATTGGAGCGCAGTCCGGCTGGCAATTTTACGGCATTCGATTTTGAAGCGCAGTGCCACTCGGTGTTTCAAAACGTGCGCACCGTATTAGAGGCCTCCGGCGCCCGATGGGAAGATTTGGTGGATGTGACGGTATTCCTCACCGACATGAAGCGCGATTTCCACACCTACAACCGCCTGTACGCCGAATATTTCAAAGACAATCAACCTTGCCGGACCACGGTGGGCATCGACAGCCTGCCTTCGCCCATTGCCATTGAATTGAAGTGTATTGCGGTGCTTGTGGGGTAACATCGGTGGCTTTAGCGGTGGTTGATCCCGGATTCCGGGAATTGGCTTTGCGCAGGGCGGTTATTATAGCCTGGTCACAAAAAAGCCCTGTATTGATTACAAAGATTGTAACAAATACAGGGCTATTTATGACAGATGTTGAAATGAATGCAGGGTAATTTATTACCGCTCGGTCCTGATTTTTCCGAAATACCGTCTACCCAGTCGAACACATCAGCTGCTTTGCCACTCGGGTCTGGAGCAACACCTTCCCGGAAATTATAGCCAGTGCCCATGCCGAAATACTTGGCAAGGTTCTCCTGTGTTTCGTCCATGCTCCATTCGCTTTCCACGAGGAAAACCCAGTAGCTATTCCCGTTGCCTTCTGCCATGCCTACCCCCATGCTGTACGCAGAGGCCCGAAGCAGGGTGTAATTGTGTCCAGGGCTTTTCTTCCAGCCTTCTACCACCGATGCAGCGGCGAGGTTTTCGGGGCCTTTGAACAGGTTTTCCATGATGCCGGTAAAAGGCGGCGTAGTTGCAGCGGAATAAATGATGTTCCAGCGGGGCCAAAATCCGTCCTTGATGGCACGCACCATCGGGCCGTTGATGCCTTTTGGGTCCTTCTGGTGGTGGGCTTTATCGTAGTTGTACTCGCCGGAAGCAAATTTTTCGGCGGTTGCCTGCGCTGCGTTCATCAAGTCGGCATTAACCTCCAGTGTCAGATTGCCTTTGGTGTCGGCTGGCGCTGCAATCAGGCAGTTGCTTGGTGACCAATTGGCGATGTTGGTGTTGTAACTGCCGGAATTCCGGTATTCATTGATGAGGCGAATCACTTCACTCTTGGCCTCAGTGGCACTTGGACGAGCGTTCCAGGTAAATGCAGTCAGGAAAAATGCTGCCAATAAAATAACCGCTGAACTGGCTGCAAAAAGCGTACTACTGGTTAAATTTTTCATTGAAAAGAGTTTTGTTGTTAAATGATGTATTGGGTGTTCTGAAGCAAACGTGCTTCCATGATTCCAGTTAATTGGCTGGTTTAAAGGAGTCTAGCGCAGCCTGAATGGTCTCTGAATTCTTCAAAATGGAATTCTTTTCGCCAATGCCGAGGTAAATCGTGAAGTTTTGATTGTCTTTGCTTTGGATCAACATGGAGCTGATAAACACAGGCACGTTGTTGTCTTTCACTGTTGCGGTACCGTCAATGGTTTGGATGGTAAGGTCATTGCGCTTGGTTTCTGAAAAATTCTCCGGCAGGGTGATATCCTTTAATGCGGCATCAAAGCCTTTGCGGGCAATTTCAGCCGCATCATTAATGTCGGAAGTGCTAGTTTGAATAACCATCATCACGATATTTTCATCCGGGGAGGTGACGGAGATCATCTCGGTTTCTTTTTCCCATTTCCAATTTTTGGGGAAACTAAAACCGATGCCATTTAACTGCGCATATTCCGTGGTTTCGGCGGGTACGTGTACGGGTGCTGGCGCCCCTACCTTACGACGGAGTGCAATCTTGCCCATGCCACAGCCTTTCCAGATGCCTTCGAGGTATTCATACTCGCCTTCTACCCGGTAGTTCAGGGTACCGTCGTTCATGCAATAACCGGAAGTGAGGTTTTTCTTGGTGCTGTATTTCAAGACTTTATGGGTCGCATCCCAAGTGATGGCAATGCTCATCTTGCCACGGCTGCCGCCGGCCATGATGTTATAAAAACCATCATCGGCGTTGTTGTTGATCGCATTCACTTCTATTTCAAGGACGTAACGGGAGTAAGCGGGCGTCCATTTGTCGGTATCCCAGTTGTATTGAATTTTGTCAGGATTGACAGAGCCCGTGCCGAAATTGAGCATCCCTTGCCAACTGCCGGTCACGTCTTGCGCCATGATCCGGGTTGCAAACACCAGGACCAAAAGTTGTACAAAACCAAATTTGAATGATTTTTTCATGAATGAAATTGATTTACAAGTTAAAAAAGTTGGAAAATTGTTTTAATGGGTTTTTACCAAGGCTGAGTATTGTCACCTGCCCATCGGGGGAAGTACCGACCAACAAGTCGGGGGACTGCACGACCTCCCATTCGGGGGCAAAGCCCATGGAAAGGCCAGCCACGCCAAGGGTGCCCCAGCGCTCGATTACTGGCGCATCCTGTGCTTGGAGGTCAAAGCTTGCCAGCAGCAGGCTGGCAAGGAAAAAGGATTTTATAATTTTCATGTTGAAATGGATTTTGAAACCTATGTTTTGGATATTCATGAGGGAAAAAGGCAATTTTCCGCTTCTAAAAATCACATCCTTATCATGGTTATCGGCCCAGCAGATTCCACCGACTGGAGCTCCAGCACGATTTCGTAGGGGCCGTTCACGGTCACTTTCCAAGTGTCGGTATTGTCGCCGATGCCCTCCGTTGTGAAGGTATAGACGTTGTCTTCCCGCATGACATACTTGAATTGCTGTTCGGTTCTTCTACGATCGGAAGCCGTGTAGGTATAAGTGCCTACGGGTTGTTCATCGCCGCCGAGGAACTGCTCCATTTGCACACTAAAATTGACTTCACCGCCATCGGCATGGGTGCCGGCGAAAGAGGCGACGGTGAGCATTTTGTCATTGTTTGCAGGTGGCACCCGGCGGAAGAACATGATTCCATTGAAGCCATCTTGTGAAGTCCAACGCCCTTCAAAATATTCAAAACTGCCATCCCCCAGCAGCGTCATGGTGCGGTTGATGGTGTTGGCGAAAGGGGGGCCTTGCAGTACCTTCGTTGGTTGCCAAACCAACAGCCCTGTGGCGGGATTGAAACTG
>JBMOHO010000176.1:0-8255 GCA_049317805.1 Saprospiraceae bacterium | reverse complement strand
TGTTGGCCAATTGCCCGGGCGTCAGGCGGTCGGTTTTGGTAAACACGATGGCGATGGGCACATTGCCCGCGCCCAGGGTATTGATGAATTCCAGGTCGGCGTTTTGCGGCGGCACGTTCGAATCGATCAGCACAAACGCCAGGGCAAGGGTTTGCCGGAACATGAGGTAGCCTTCTATCATTTTGGACAGCTCCTTCATCTTGGTTTTGGACACTTTGGCGTAACCATAACCGGGTAAGTCAACCAGGTACCAGCGCTTGTTGATCCTGAAAAAATTGATGAGCTGCGTTTTGCCCGGGGTGCCCGATACTTTGGCCAAACCTTTTTTGCCGGTGAGCATGTTGATCAACGACGATTTGCCGACGTTGGAGCGCCCGATGAAGGCAAATTCCGGTATCCCGTCTGTCGGGCACAGGCTCTCGCGGGGGTAGGAGGACACAAAGTCGGCGGTGTAGATGTCCATGGGTTTGTTGAGGGGTTGAGGGGTTGAGGAGTTGAGGAGTTTAGGGAGTTTAGGAGTTTAGGAGTTGAGGGGTTTAGGTTTTAGTTTAGGTGTAGGTGTGGATGTTGTGGTGCTTCTCATAACTTTGTGGCATGGGATCACCGGTTTGTTTTTGGTTTATGGCGGCATTGATCACGTGTGTCCATTTCGACACGGGAAATGCACATACGCACCCCCAAAACGGCATACCGGGCATTTATTTTGTGTTTAAAGACCGTTCCCATTGGCTGCGTTACGGCATTGGGGTGGGGAAGGGGCCATTTGGGCAACCCAGCCGCACCTCAACGGCGGAGTTGGACACCCTCAGCAATTGGTACAGTCGGGAACGGATGTACGTGGAAATCATCCGGCAAGATGACCCGGTGCAGCCGACCCTGGGTATGGCTTTGGGTTTTGAATTCGACCAAAGTTACGGCGAATATCCGTACACCCCCCGTTTTGCGCGCTTGCAACTCAAGAATTTTGCCTGGGGCGGCCTGGAATTCAGCAAACGCGACACGTTTAACTACACCGGCGTGTCGGATGCCATCAGCGATGACCTCACTGTGGAAGTCGATTTTTTCAGCGGCGACAGCATTGCCGGACGCTTTTCCGGGCTGTTGCTCAGCGGCGCCGGACCCATGGCTACGTTGGACAGCGGCGCTTTTGCCGTCAAATTGCGGGTGGTGGATTAACGGATGCTCAACCATCTGTTTCAACCCGATTTTTCTGCACCTTTGTGCTTTTGATGTCAATTGCAACACATGAAATCATTTGTTTTCGGCATGGCCGCTTCTTTCCTGCTCCTGCTGCATGCCTGCACCGAAACGGTACCGGTACCCAAACCCCGCGCTTATCCGAGGGTGGTGTATCCGGAAAAAGCATACGTGCGTGCCGACGCCGATTACTGCGCTTTTACCTTCGAACAACCCACGTACGCCCAAATGGTGCGCGATACCTTGTTTTTTGACGAAAAACCGGCCAGTGATTGCTGGTTCAACCTCGAAATCCCGTCGCTGAACGCCAAAATTTATTGCAGCTACTATCCCATCAAGTCGCGCACCGATTACGACAAGCTCGTGGCCGACGCCTTCGAAATGACCAACAAACACAACCAGCGCGCCAGTTACATCCAGGATTATCGTTTTGACCGGCCGGATGCCCGGGTGTACGGGATGATTTTTGAGGTGGATGGCCCTGCTGCGTCTTCCTATCAATTTTTTGTAAGCGATTCCACCCGGCATTTCCTGCGCGGTGCCTTGTATTTCGAAACCAAGGCCAGACCCGATTCGCTGGCCCCCGTGGTGGCTTTTATGAAAAAAGACGTGGACCACATGCTGGAAACACTGACGTGGAGGTAACGACCACTATTGACTGCGCAATGTGATTTCCGGACTCACCACATACCCGATGCAGGTGTTGATCAAGTCGCCAGGAGCCGCGTGGATGGTTTGATCTGCAAACACTACGTCTACTTCTCCTGCCACCAATTGTTGCAAACAGGTAAAACACACCCCGCTTTTGCAGGTGTACGGCATGGCGATGCCCTGGCGCAAGGCCGCGTTCAGGATGGTTTCGTTGTGCCAGGTGTCAAAAAAAATACCGGCTTCGGGCAGCAGCACGCGGTGGGTGCGGGTGGCGTCGAGTGTTCGGCGCTTCAAGCGGCTGTCGGGCACAAACTGTTCGTGGTGCAGGTGGGCATCCGGCACGTCGAGCACCCGCAGGCACATCTCGGCCATGCGCTGTATGCCTATGGGGGCGCAAATGAAAAAATGCGCCTTAGGCAATTGCCGCTCCGGGAGCCAATCGGTCAGCAATTGGTTTAACAGGAGCTGGTTGAGGCGCCCAAAATGCGCATGCTGCCCCCCTTTTTCCCGGCTAAAAATATGGTGGAGGGTAAACACCTCGGGCCTTTCGGCAGCCCAGGCATCCAGCGTTTGTTTAAAAATCGTGTTTTCCGCATTCCGGTTGGCGTACAAAAGCAACACCCTGGGCGGATGAGCCATGTGCATGACCTGCTTGAGGTGACTCATAACGGGGGTGATGCCGCTGCCGGCAGCAATGTAGGCCAGGTGCGCAGGCAACGGTTTGGGCAACACAAAACGGCCAGATGGCCCGATGGCTTCCAGCAAGTCGCCCACGCCGGTATGCCGAACCAGTCGGGTGGAGCATTCTCCGTTGGCAACCCGCTTGATGGTCAGGTGTAGATATTGGTCCAAACCCTGGACCGAACTGATGGAATACGCGCGGCGTTTTTCCTGGCCGTACACCTGATAAATGATTGATAAATACTGTCCTGGACTGTACGGTGGCATATCGCCAGCCAGCGGTTCCAACTCCAGGGTGACGGCATCGGGCGTCTCCTGACGGCGTGCACGCACGATCCATTGGCGTTTTTCCTCCATGCTTCAGGCTTCCGGTTTGCGTTTAGGCACAGGGTCGTGCATGGGGTGGTTGCTCCACGGATGGCAGCGGCCGATGCGCAGGATGCCCATCCACAAGCCCTTCATCAGGCCCCATTCCTGCAGCGCTTCCACGGTGTATTGTGAGCACGACGGTTGGTACCGGCATTTGTTTGCCCCCAGCAACGGCGAAAGCGTGTACTGGTAAACGCGAATGAGGAGGATGAGGGGGTATTTTAACATGGGTTGAGGAGTTTAGGGGTTTAGGGGTTGAGGAGTTTAGGGGTTGAGGAGTTTAGGTAAATAAATCGGGTACAAAATTGTTTTGAATAAATGACTTTTCCAAAAACCGCCGTTGCTTTGCTCTGTTTATGCACACAACCACGCCACTTTGAAAATAGCACTCGCTCAATTAGACTACCACATCGGCAACTTTGAGAACAATCTGAAAAAGATGGTTCTACGGGTGCAAGACGCCATGGCCCTGAATGCCGACCTGGTGTGCTTCGGCGAATTGGCCGTTTGCGGTTATCCTCCGCGCGATTTCCTGGAGTTCGATGACTTCATCCGACGCTGCCACGACAGCATTGACGTGCTGCGCGACATGAGCCACCACATCGCCATAGTCGTGGGTGCCCCCACGCGCAACCCGGAAAAAGAAGGCAAAGACTTGTTCAACTCCGTTTACTTTTTGTACAACGGTGTGGTGCAGGCCGTGCAACACAAAACCCTGCTGCCCACCTACGACATATTTGACGAGTACCGCTATTTCGAACCGGCTAAACAGCACCATACCGTCGAATTTAAAGGCAAACGCATCGCCTTGTCGGTTTGCGAAGACATCTGGAACGTGGGCAACCACAACCCGTTGTACACCGTTTGCCCGATAGACGAAATGATGGCCGAACGCCCCGATTTCATCATCAACGTATCGGCTTCGCCTTTCAGTTATGAACAGGCGGCCGAACGCATCCGCATTGTGCGCGCCAACGTGGAACGCTATGGCATTCCCCTATTCTACTGCAACCACACCGGCGCACAAACCGACATTGTGTTCGACGGCGGCAGCATCGTCATGTCGCCCGACGGACTCGTTTTTGATGAAATGTCGTATTTCCAGGAAATGATGCGGGTGTATGATCTGGACGAAGTGCTCCAGGGCGGCCGCACAAATGAACAGCCCAAAGACAAAACGGCCCTCATGCACGAGGCCCTGGTGGTGGGCATACGGGACTATTTCTACAAATTAGGTTTTAAACAAGCCATTCTGGGCCTTTCGGGCGGCATCGATTCGGCGGTAACGGCCGTGTTGGCCGCCGAAGCCCTTGGCCCGAAAAACGTGCGCGTGCTGCTGCTGCCCAGCCAATACAGCAGCGACCACTCGGTGGCCGACGCGCAGCAGCTCGCCGAAACGCTGGGCATCGCGTACGACATTGTACCGATTCAACCCGTTTTTGAAGCATTTGCCGCTGCACTTACTGCACAATTTGCCGGTCGGACATTCGATGTTGCAGAGGAAAACATACAAGCCCGCGCACGCGGCACATTGCTGATGGCCATGAGCAATAAATTCGGGCATATCCTGCTGAACACGTCCAACAAAAGCGAAATGGCTGTGGGGTACGGCACGTTATACGGCGACATGTGCGGCGGTCTGGCCGTGCTGGGCGATGTGTACAAAACCGAAGTGTATGCGCTGGCGGCGCACCTCAACCGCAACGGCGTGGTGATCCCGCACAACACCATCCACAAACCCCCCAGCGCTGAACTGCGGCCCAACCAAAAAGATTCGGACTCCCTGCCGGCTTACGACGTGCTCGACGCCGTGCTGTACCAATACATCGAAAAACGCCAGGGTCCGCGCGAACTGGAGGCGCAGGGCTTCGATCCTGCCCTGGTGGCCCGCATCCTGCGCATGGTCAACATCAACGAATTCAAGCGCGAGCAGGCGGCACCGGTCATTCGTGTGAGCCCAAAAGCGTTTGGGATGGGGCGGCGGATGCCGATTGTGGGGAAGTATTTGGGTTGAGAAAAGTTTAGGAGTTTAGGAGTTTAGGAGTGGCCAAACGTTAATGCCCTCAACTCCTCAACTCCTCAACTCCTAAACTCAAACAAGCGCCTGCCGAAGGTAATTATTCACCCCCTGTGCTGCTTCAAAATGCTCCGCTGCCAGGTCAATGAACGCAGGGCCGAGCGCCAGTTGGGAATCCATTTCTTTCCAGAAAAAGAACTGTTTGTTGTACAGGAAGGGTTCCGTTTTGGCAGCTTCCTTGAATTCAGGGGGCATCACCTTGTTTTTTTCGCCCTGGATGGCGTCAAAATGTGCAACAAAGTTGGCGTCTTCTACGACTGCGTGGAAAGCCTCGGGATCTTGGGCGATGGCGGTGCGCACCTTGTGGAGGTCGGGTTTTTCCAGAAAATAGGCACCGCCGCCGATGTTGAGCGCGCCGTAGCCGATTTCGAGGTAATAACCTGGATCGTGCTGGCTTTTTCGGCCGTTTGGGGTCAGTACAGCGCTCACATTGGTTTTGTACGGCGTTTTGTCTTTTGAAAAACGGGTATCGCGGTGGAGCCGAAAAATGCAATCCTTGGCTTTTGCCTGAAAATTCGGTTCAAAGGCGCGCATTCGGTCGATGAGGGCATCCACGGTTTCTTCAAACGGTTTTTTCAGCGTTTGCTCGTAGCGGGGCTTGTTTTTCTCAAACCAGTCGCGGTTGTTGTTTTGCGACAACTCGTACAGGAATTGCAGGGATTGTTCAGTGAGCATGTATTTCGTAAGTGTTTACAATCCGACAACCACTTTTATGGTTTGCGTGCCTTGTGGTGTGTGCAGTTCAGCAAAATAGATGCCCGGATGTTCAACCGTAAACGGATAAACAGCTGGCCCGGCGGGGTACTGGGCTTTGTGTTCCAACAGTATGCGCCCCTGAACGTCTGTTACCCGAATGATGGCCATACCAGTGTGCGGCAGGTTGAAATGCAGGTTGGTGCGGTCTGTTGCAGGGTTGGGTATGGCACGCATGTTTAAATCCACGTTATCCACACTTGTAACAGCCGTGAATGGGCTGAAAGACAATTGAATGGGCCGGGCTTCTATGTTGACCGTGTACGCTTCTGCCGGGAAATCGGTTTCGTCGAGTCGAATGGTTGAGGCAAGGGTGGCACCGCTTTGCAGGGCCGTAAATCGAAGGGTAAAAAAGTTGGACCCATCCGTCACGCTTTCGGCATCGGCGGCGGCGTATGCTGCGCGCAGTTCACCAAACTCGCTGAGGAAGCTGCCAAAGTTGGAAGCGCTCAAGATGCCACCCGCAGGCACTTCAACCTGCTCGAAGTGAAGCACCTGCGGGTCAAACCGCAGGACAAACTGAAACGCAGCGATGTCTGTAAACCCGTTTACCTGAACAGGAACCAACACCGTTTCACCGGCCGCCAGCGGAAGATCGGCAGTGCGCAGGACAATGGCTTCCGGCCGATTTTGCGGATTGGCCGAAGGGGTAGTGACGTCGCCGAGTTTGATGCCCCGGAAGTCTTGGCTGGTGGCGTCATTGGTTACATATAATTGTTCCGGATTTCCGGGCGCTTGTTGGGTAAATGTGGCAAGCGGGAAAAGCAAATAAAATACAAATAAAATTACGAAAAAACACATAATTTTGGATGTATATATTTTCGTAGCGCAGAGATAAACGTTTTTCATACGTTAACAGGTAATGAAATGGAAGTTGCTGGTTGAGTTCAAGCTGGTTTGCCCCCTTGCTTCCGGGTAAAAAAACAAGGGGGTGCTAATGTGGTTTTCCGCAGATCAAAACAATAGACAAAGATAAATTAAAATGGTTAAGCCATCATTAATTTTCCAGAAATCAGCTCTTCAAAGCCCCTACAATCGCCACAAAATCCGCCACTTTCAGGGAAGCGCCACCGATAAGGCCGCCGTCTACATCAGGCTGCGCAAACAGTTCGGGTGCATTTTGTGCGTTGCAAGAGCCACCGTACAGGATAGAGGTGTCCTGGGCCACACCATCGCCATACTGCTGTGCGATGAGCGCGCGGATGGCCGCATGCATGTCCTGTGCCTGTTCGGCTGAAGCTGTACGTCCTGTACCAATGGCCCAAATGGGTTCGTAGGCGATGACTACCTGGCGAAATTCGGCCTCTGGCAAATGAAACAGGCTGTTGCGCAACTGCGCGGCCACGTAGTCGGTGTGTGTGCCGGCTTCGCGGATGTTCAACGGCTCACCGCAGCAAAAGATCGGGCGCAGGCCATTGGCAAGAACGGCGTTCACTTTTTCGGTCAGCAGGGCGTCGGTTTCGCCAAAATACTGGCGTCGTTCCGAGTGGCCGAGGATCACCCATTGTACGCCCACCGCCAGCAGCATGTCGGCCGATATTTCGCCGGTAAACGCCCCTTTTTCCGCCTGGTGGCAGTTTTGGGCCCCCAGTACAATGTTTGGATTTTCCTCAATGACCTGACCAACGGCATGCAAATGGGTGTAAGGCGCCGCCAGCACCACCGTGCCCCGCGGTTTTTCCGGCAATTGGGCCGTGATGGCTTCGGCCAGAGCAGCTCCGTCCGTGAGGGTGGTGTTCATTTTCCAGTTTCCGGCAACGATTTGTTGGCGCATGGTGTGTTTTAGTTGGTTCGGTGCGAAGGTAAAACATGCTGCGCACAACCCCAACGCCACACAATGCACAGC
This sequence comes from Saprospiraceae bacterium, assembly GCA_049317805.1. Taxonomy (GTDB): domain Bacteria; phylum Bacteroidota; class Bacteroidia; order Chitinophagales; family Saprospiraceae; genus M3007. The sequence continues at coordinate 681 of JBMOHO010000176.1, read as the reverse complement.
TTTGCGTATTTTCGCGCCCACATCATGGCTAAGAAACTTCAGGACAGAATTATTCTCGGGCTCAAAGTCCGCCAATGCCGCCAGGAATTGGGCTGGAACTTTGAAGACCTGCACCGCCAAACGGGCATTTCGATTTCTTACCTCAATGAAATTGAAAAGGGAAAAAAATACCCGCAAACCGAAAACCTGCAAAAATTGTCTGATGCACTCGGCATCAGCCCCGAACAGTTGGCCTCCCCTGAACTCACCCACCAACTGGCACCCCTGGGAGACCTTCTGCAAAGCAATTTCCTCAACGAATTGCCCCTCGACCTCTTCGGCATCGAACTCCAACAAGTGGTGGAAATCATTGCCCGGGCACCGGACCGTGTCAATGCATTCATATCGGCTTTGCTTGAAATAGCCCGGCTGTACGCCCTGCGCAATGAAAACTTTTTCCTCGCCGCCCTGCGCGCCTACCAGGAACTCCACCTCAACTATTTCGAAGACCTGGAAACCGCCGCTGAAACCTTTGCCCGCAAACACCAATTGCTGGACATGGGCAGCGCGGTAAACGAAGAACGACTCGCAGACCTGCTCCGCGAAGAGTATGACTACCGCATCGATGAAAAAGGCCTCGCTAAATACCCCGAACTCGAGGGGCTGCGCGCGTTATACCAGCCCCACAAGCGCCGTTTGCTG
>JBMOHO010000175.1:0-8308 GCA_049317805.1 Saprospiraceae bacterium | reverse complement strand
GCGCAGACCCGGCACCTTGTCGAGCAGCCAGCCTTGCAGGTGGTGCTCCCAGTGTGCCTCCACAAAACTGTTGCGGGTGGCATATTCGTAGTACGGCAGGAGGTTGAACTGCTCGGTGCGCTGCCCGGGGCCGCTGAAAATGGTTCGGTTGCCCATGGGGATGTAAAAATCCATCATGGCCACGTTGTTTCTGTTGAGGAAGGCACCTGCGCTCACGGCCCAGTTGGAGTAGCCCAGCAATCCGGTATTCAGGTTTTCCTGCACCACCATGGCTTGTACGAAATCGTAGTTGATGGAGCTGTTGCCCACGCCGGGCAGGGCTTTGCGGTAGCGCAGCCTGATTTCGGGGGTGTTGCCCTCGTTGTACAGCCGAAATTTTGGATAGCTGCTGTACGTGGCGCCGAGGCGGATGCGCGCGTCGAGTTGCAGGGTAAAGGCGTCGGAATTTTTTTCGTACGGATTGACAAACCCGTCTTCGTCTGACAGGATGGTGGTGTTGGGGGTGTAGGCGTCGGCCGGATCAATCAGCAGGTTTTTAAACACATCGTCGCTGCGGTTTTCCAGCAGTTGGCGCGAGGCATATTCGGCTTTCACGCCGCCCTTGAGCCAGGGGGTGAGCATTTGGCTGTATTCGCCCTGCACGAAGGTTTTATCGTAGAGTTTCATGTAGTTGCGTCGCGAATTCAGCGAGTACAATTCGTTGACGATGACGGATATGGGTATCCGCTCGTTGAACTGTTCGGCCCGGATACCGCCGCGCAGGGCCACCGTGCGGTAGTGTATGCTCTCGAATTTGCGCTTGATGCCCGCTTCGTAGCGCAGCCGCCGGTCGGCAAAACCGTAAGACATGGCACCGTCGGCTTCCCAGTAACTTGTGTTGAGCTTGTCGGCTTTCTTGCGGTAGCTGATGGTAGAGCCCATCAGCAAGCCTTGAACGGTGTTAAACTGAACGATGCTGAGCGGCGAACCGATGCTGAACTCTTCATTTTTATAGGAATTGCGCCAGGAATAACCGGTGAGCACGTTCATGAACTGGAAGCGGTTGCTCTTGCGGTCCATGCTGTCCTGGAACGCTTTGGATTCCCAGATGACTTCCAGGCTGTCTTTTTTCACATAATCTTTCACTTCTTCCTCCGTCAGCGGTACAGGGCGCACTTGCGACCAATAGGCGGTGTCGCGCTTGTTGGCGTCTTCGTTGATGCGGAAAGTCTCGCGGGTAAAAAAGTCGGATTCAAAGCGCGGTGCCAAATTGTAATTGGACATGACGGAGTTGAAAAAACCGCCGATTTCGAAGCCGAAAATGCCAAAGCGAAAATCAGTGGCCTGAGTGATCAAGGCCCATTTGTCGGGTTTTTCGGCCAGTGTGTACTCCTGGTGGAATCGGAGTGTATCCAGAATAGGTTGTTTGATGTTGGGCCCGGTGAGGAACAAGTCGGTGCCATAGACATTCCACCAGGAATCGACGATGTACACAAAACCGTCCCACACCGGGTCGTCGGCGCGTTTGGGGTTTAACGCTATTTTATACACCAGGTTTCCATTTTCGTCGGTAAACTCGCCTTTGAGCTTGAAGTCGTAATACGTGAAGGCGTTGTCGGCCAGTGGGGAGAGGATGTCGCGGTCTATGTTGGTGTGTTCTTCGTACAGGGTGAACTCTACTAAGTTGGCGCGGTTGAGGCTGAAACCGTTGGTGTTGCCGCTGACCTTGCTCGAGATCATTTCCTCTTTGGATTTGTACGGATCTTTTTGGACGTACAATTTGGAAACGGACTCCGACAGGTAAATGACGCCGCTGCCGGCGCTGTCGAGTATGCCGCCCATGTTGCCTATTTCCTCGCCAAAAATTTTCTTGGGCGTTTCCAGCATTTTGTAAAAACCCTTTACGTACACGTCGCAGGCGTATTGGTCAATCATGTCGCGGTGATACTTCCGTTTGGCGATGGCCTCGCGCATGATGCGGTATGCGGGATCTTCGGCTGTGATGACCACCTCTTTGATTTGCAGGTCGGCCGCGTCAAGGGTCACGTTGCGCCGCAATGACGCGCCTTTCATGCTGATTTTTTCGATGCGTTGTTTGTAACCGAGGTATTGGTACACCACTTCGTATTCGCCCGGTTCCAGGGGCAGGCGGTACTCGCCGTTGGCGTTGGCGGTGGTGCCGTTGGTGGTGTTGCGCACGTACACGGTGGCGAAGGGCAGGGCTTCCCCGTTTTCGCCGCTGACCTTGCCGGTGAGCTGCGCATGGAGGAAAACGGGCAAAAGAATGCCGGAAAAAAAGACAAGCAGGCGTAGATTGTTGAGCATATGGATATTTTTTTGCAAAAAACGACAGCAAAAAGGATAATCATCAGATTTTTACGTCCTTTAACGGCAGTTTAACGACCAATGGATTTCTACAAACGGTTTTGGGAATTTGTGCGCCTCAAAAAACTCTTTGAGGAGCACCAGCCTGTACTCCTTGCTGTCAGCGGGGGGCTCGATTCCATGGCGCTGCTGCATCTGATGTCCAAACGACACAAACGGTTGGCCGTGGCCCACTGCAATTTTCAGTTGCGCGGGGGGGAGTCCGACGGCGATGCCGCATTTGTACAGGCCAGTACCACTGCGCTTGGTATCCCTTATTTTGAAAAAACGTTTGATACCGACCAATACGCTTCTGAAAACGGCTTGTCGACCCAAATGGCAGCCCGACACCTGCGCTACTACTGGTTTGAAACCCTGTGTGCCGAAAACGGGTACGAGCTGATTGGCACGGCGCACCACTTGGACGACCACGTGGAAACGGCCTGGCTGCACCTGATCCGCGGTACAGGGCTGCGCGGCCTGGCGGGCATGCCCCTGGTGAACGGCAGGGTGGTTCGGCCGCTGATGTTTGCCGCCCGGGCCGACATAGAGGCGTATGCAGCTCAGGAAAACGTTTCCTGGCGCGAAGACAGCAGCAATGCCGAAGACCATTATGCCCGAAATATGGTGCGCCACCACCTCCTGCCGACGGCAAAAACGCTGAATCCCAATCTGTTGTCCACCAGCACCCGCAGTATGGAGCGCCTGCGCGAGGCAGCGGACAACCTCGAGTTTCTGGTTGGTCGCCACCTGCCTGCTCAAACAGACGCCTCGGGCAACATGCGCTGGGACAAGGCTGCCCTTGAACTGCTTCCCGGCCGTGTGCAGGCGTTGACGATCCTTTTTCAACCTTTTGGTTTCGACGAAGAGCAAATGCGGCAACTGGCTGAGGGATGGGCCGATACCGGCAAACAATGGACCGCGCCCGGTGGTGCGCGCCTGCTGAACGACCGCCATCACCTGATTTTGGAAACAGCGCATCCACAGGGCAACATGCGCATCCGGGTAGAAGCCGACGACCTCATGGTGCGCCTGCCCAACGGCACCGCTTTGTTTACGATGCCTGCCGAACCCGGAATGGCCATGCCAGACGGGCGCACCGCCGTAGCCGTACCCGCTGAGGCGCTGGTTTTCCCGCTGTATGTGCGCCCCTGGACGGCCGGCGATGCGTTTCAGCCTTTCGGCATGGGCGGCAAACGCCAGAAATTGCAGGATTTTTTGACGAACCTTAAGTTGTCAAGAATCGAAAAGGAACACACCCTGGTGCTGGAAAACGGCAACGGGGAGATCATCTGGGTGGTGGGTTACCGGATGGATGAGCGGTACAGGGTGGGGGAGGGTGGGGTGGTGGTGTTTCGGGTGGTGCATTAAGGGCTACTGTGTTTTTCAGGAGGGGAGTTAGTATCAACAAGAAAATAATATAGCCGCATGACCCTGATTTTGATAAAGTAACCTGGGGGCGACCTGTTCCTTTCAGGAAATTGAAACAGTCATTGGAAACAGATAGCCAGTTGACGGAAGCATCAGAGTTGGTTTTTACTTTGCAGATAAAAAGTGCTGATATGAGGCAGTGGTTAGCAAAAAATGGAGATCAGATTAACCTGATAGTAAGTGGATTGCTCGAAAGTATGTACCAAGCTGACAAGTTGGCTAAACCTTAAACCATGTCTCTTGGCGGGTATTAGACTCTTTCAAGCCTTTTGAATCGTGAGTAAGCTCACAATCCAGTCCAACAGTTCCATCTATTTTATGGATGCAGGCATCAATGCGGCAACCTGCCCCGAAAATACCCATAAGTCCATGTGCCAGCAATTGCACTCAGCAGGGTGAGTGCCACCACCGTCATGCCGGTGCCAATTTGTGCGTACAAGGGGCCCGGACAAGCGCCGGTAATTGCCCAGCCAAAACCAAACAGGAGTCCCCCAATAATGGTGCCTTTATCAAAGGCTTTACGGCCAAAGTCAATGGTTTCGCCGTTAAAAGTTTTCAAACCCAATCGTTTGAGCACAAAAACCGAGATTATGCCTACCACCACTGCGCTGCCGATGACGCCGTACATGTGGAAGGAGTCCAGTCGAAACATTTCCTGTATGCGCCACCAGGAAATCACTTCGCTTTTGGTGAGGAAAACGCCGAACAGCGTGCCTGCAAGTACGTATTTCAGGTTGGACAACATGGCTCAGGGCAGGTTTTGGGTGGCGTTAAAAATAAGCGGCAACAACACATGGGTGCTGAAAAACCCGCCGAGCATGAAACATATCGTGGCTACAAGCGAAGGCCATTGCAAGGTAGACAGGCCGTAAATGGCATGTCCGCTGGTGCACCCCCCGGCGTATCGGGTGCCAAAGCCAACCAAAAAGCCGCCTAAAACGGTAAATATCAGCCCGGTACCACCCAAAACGCTGCTCCAGGAGAACAACTGAACGGGTGCCAGTCCGCTGAAGTCTGTAATGCCGTAGGCCTGCAAATCGCGCACCGTGTCGGGCGCAATGACTACCGGGTTCGGATTTTGCAGCAGGGTGCTGCCCAACACGCCTCCAAGAAAAATGCCGAAGACGTAGAAGATGTTCCAGGATTCCTTTTTCCAGTTGTAGTCAAAAAAGGGGATGTTGGCGGGCAGGCAAGCGGCACAAATGTGCTTTAGCGACGACGAAATGCCGAAAGGTTTGTTGCCAAGGAGCAGCAAAAGCGGTACAGTGAGGCCGATGAGCGGGCCGGCGACGTACCAGGGCCAGGGTTGAGAGAGCCATTCAATCATGTAGTGCAGCTTATGGATTTTTATGTGCGGCGTTGGGATTGTACCGAACGTTTATGTTGATCCACATCATCCGGGAAATGCGGAAAATGTATACAAAGTTAATGAGTAAAAATACGCCAAGCAAACTGAACGACACCGTTTGGCTCCAACCGAGTCCCCAGTGAAAAATGCCGACAAACAACAGGCAAAACCAAGCCGTCCAACCATACGAAATAAACATGGCACCATAGTAGTAGCCGGGCTCCGGAAAGTAGTTCAGGTTGCAACTCGGGCAGCGCTCCCGCATATCGAACGCTTTGACGAAAGACCAGGAACCAGTTTCAAACGCGTCGGATTCCTGACAGCGCGGGCATTTGTTGTTGAAAATGCTGTATGCTTTGGTTCCTTTTTTAAACATGGTGTGGCTTCTATTCGCATTACGGAAACTCAAAGGTAGGTAGAATTATGCCTGTCTGCGCGAAGAAAACTGCAAAAATCGTTAACTTTGTACGTTAAAGTGATACCAAAATGAAATTCAAAAAAGTGAAAACTGACACCGCCTCCCAGGATTTTGGCTTAACGGAAAGGGATTTGGCTTCGCTGGCGCAAGTTTTCAGTCAGTATCCGGAAATCACGAATGTCGCGTTGTTTGGCAGCCGGGCCATGCATACCCATGTTTTTGGTTTAGCGGTTACGAAGCGAAAATTTACGATTTTTCGAATTGACCGGCAAAACTCAAGCTTACTTATTTCACATCCCCCGATTTTGCATATTGCTCCAGCACACCAACCAATTCTGTTCCGGGTACTACACCGGAGCGGCGCCATACAGGCTGGCCGTTTTGGAAAACAATCAGGGTAGGTACCGACATGACCTTAAAAGAAGAGGCAATGGCAGGATTGCGGTCTACGTCAATCTTGTAGATGCTGGCTTTGTCGCCAATGCGGTGTTTTACATCTTCCAAAATCGGTGCGAGGGCTTTACAAGGGCCGCACCACTCGGCGGAAAAATCGACCAACACCGGTTTGTCTGAATGAATCAATTCTGAAAAAGTCATTTGCTGTGTTTTTTAAATTTACCGAACAAAAGTAAGGTTATTGTACGCACTGATTTGGCCACCTGACCGAAATCATACCCACAATTGACCCGCCTCATCTGCCCATGACCACAAAGGGCCTCAACTTTGGCGCAGCTATATGAAATCCACAACTACATTCGCGCCGCGCGGCCCGAGGGCCGACGCCAACCTGCATTGTTTTCATTGCCACGACTTGTGCGTCGACGATCGCCTGCGGATCGACGAGGACAAGGTGTTCTGCTGTGAAGGTTGCCAAATGGTATACGACATCCTGAACACCAACGATCTTTGTCAGTATTACACGCTGACCGATAACCCTGGCCGCTCGCTCCGCCTGCGCCGCGACGCCCGCTCGTATGCCTGGCTCGACGACGAGGAGGTGCGCAGCGCCTTGATCCGGTATTCCGACGGCCAAATGGCCCGTGTTGATTTCCTGCTCCCGGCCATGCATTGCGCCTCCTGCATTTGGCTGCTGGAGCATTTGTATCGTTTAGACAAGGGCGTACACCAGTCAAAGGTCAATTTCCTGCAGAAATCGGTTGTCATTCATTTTGACCAAACACAAACCAGTCTCCGCCAGCTTGCGGCCTTGTTGGCAGGCATCGGATATCCGCCGGAAATTAACCTCGGCGACATGGAGGACAAACCCCGTGCGGCCACTGACCGCAGCCTGCTGTACAAAATTGGTCTGGCGGGTTTCGCATTTGGCAACATCATGCTGCTGAGCTTTCCTGAATACCTGGGGCTGGACGCCCACGCGGAGAAATCATTTTTCCACATTTTCGGATACCTCAACCTGGTGATTGCCACCCCTGTGCTGCTGTACAGTGCGCGCGATTATTTTTTGTCGGCCTGGAACGGACTGCGCCAACAACACCTCAACATAGATGTGCCCCTGGCCCTCGGCATGGTGATGCTGTACGGCCGCTCTGCTTTTGAAATACTGACCGGCAGCGGCGCAGGCTTTTTGGACTCCTTTGCAGGACTCGTCTTTTTCCTCCTCATCGGCAAATGGTTTCAACAAAAAACCTGGCACCATTTGTCTTTTGAGCGCGACTACCGTTCGTATTTCCCCGTGGCCGCTGCAGTGCGGCAGGCCGACGGCCATGTACTGGCTACACCTATACAAAAACTTCAACCCGGCGACATCCTGCTCATTCGGCACGGCGAGCTCATACCGGCCGACGGACTGCTCCTGAAAGGAAAAGCGCAGATTGACTACAGTTTTGTGACAGGAGAAACCGAACCGGTGGAGGCTTCCGCCGGCGAGCGCTTGTACGCCGGCGGAAAACAAATTGGAGAAGCGCTGGAAATAAGCCTCACCCGCAAGGTATCTACCAGTTACCTCACCCAACTCTGGAACGATGCGGCTTTCCAAACCAAGGAAAAAAGCCACGCCATGGAACTGGCCGACAGTGCGGGCCGATACTTTACGGTACTCATCCTGGGTGTGGCCGCTTTGTCATTTGGCTACTGGACGGTGATGGGCCAGATGGCCGTGGCCGTGAATGCCTTCACCGCTGTGCTGATTGTTGCATGTCCGTGCGCGGTGGCCTTGTCTATTCCTTTTACCCTGGGCAATGTCATGCGCTTGCTCGGCCGACGGCAATTTTACGTGAAAAACACCCAGGTCATTGAAGCATTTGAACATTGCGATAGCGTAGTGTTCGACAAAACAGGCACCATCACCAACATCAGTCAGCCGCTGGTGCAGTTTGTACCCGTGGGCGATGAACTGAAACCCCAGGAAGTCACCGCCATCAAATCGCTTGTATTGCAGAGCACGCATCCGCTTAGCAGACAAATATTTGAAAGCCTGCCGGATGTGAAACCGCAATATGTGGCCCAACACGAGGAACACCTCGGCAAAGGCCTCAGCGGGGAGGTCATGGGCGTACGCGTACGCGTGGGGTCTGCGGCGTTTATCGGCCTTGGCGTCGGCGATTCAAAAGGTGTGTATGTGGAGGTCAACGACCGTTTGCGTGGCCATTTTCGGGTGCAAAATACGTTTCGAAACGGGCTGGTCGGGCTGCTCGCATACTTCAAAGCGCGGGGGGTAAAAACGTGGTTGCTCACGGGCGACAACGACCGTGAGGTATACGCGCTCAAGGCGTTTTTCCCTGCCGACGACCAGATGCGCTTTAGTCAAA
>JBMOHO010000174.1:0-8334 GCA_049317805.1 Saprospiraceae bacterium | reverse complement strand
CACATTATTGGAGTCTGCCGCCGCCATCACCAAGGCGTCAAGCGCTGAAGCAATGTCCGCATTGTCGGCCCGGTTGATCACCCAGGCACCCGGATCAAACTGCTGATCGGCGAGGGAAAAAGCCAGTGCTGCATAGCGTACCCGCACGCCCTGTTGTTGCAAGGCGCAGACAAAGCGCATGTCGGCCAGCGATTTGCGGTGCACGCACCAGGCGTAAGGCGAGGCGGCCAGGCGGATTGTCGGCGCTTCCCGGCGTTTATAGGGCGTTTTGGGCTCCAGCTTTTGCCTTAGCGCGTAGGCATCTAATCCAAAAGAGAAGGGAATGGCCCAGGCCGTCACGTCATACGTCAGCGAGTCGCTAAGCCGCCCTTCCGGCTCAAACAATACTTGCAAAAAAGCGCTGTGGGGCTGGTAAGCACTGATGATCAGATCATCCGGTTTGTATACAGCAGCCACCGCTTCACCCGTGCGGTAAGAAAACGCTTTTGGAGAAGTCCCTTCTGCGCCGGCTCTTCCGTATCGGATGCCGTGCCGATCCAGCAACGCACACAGCTCGTTCATTTTATTGAGGTCGTTGGTGGCATTGGGTATAAGGTATGCTTTGTATTCACCCTGGGGTTGGGTGGCCGATTTGCGGTAGTAATCCTGAAAGTTTTCCACCAGGCGTTTGGCGTTGCGCCCGGCCATTTCAATGGTCGATCTGCTGGTGGACAGGTGGTGTTGTATGCGGTCGTTCAGGGTCAAGGTGTCGCCGGTAGCGGTTAGAATGGCCCTGCCCGCCATGGCGTGGCCAGCTTGCTCGTAGGTCATGCCGATGGCGCCGTTGAACAACGGGTACGTATCGCCGTATGATGGGTAAAACAGATCGAACACCTCTTTGGTAAAATAAAGCCAGCCATTGGCGTCGAAATAACGGGCGTGGTTTTCGCCCATTTCCGTTTGAAAATGGCGTTGCCAGGGTGTAATGAAATCGTGCATGGGCTCGGCGGCTGGCGCAAAATAATAGGGTGCATCAATGTACTGCTCGTGCAAATCGGCGTGTACATGGGGCAACCATCGGTGATAAACAGCCAGGCGAAGCCGCGTTTCCTGTTGCGTCGCCCAGGCCCAATCGCGGTTCAAGTCAAAATAATAGTGGTTGGTGCGCCCGCCCGGCCAAGGCTCACGGTGTTCGCGGCTGTTGGGGTCCGGATTCGCCAACTGGTTGGAAGCCATGCGGTACCAGTGGGTGTAGCGGTCGTAACCGTCCGGATTGAGCGAAGGATCGAGGATGACGACGGTGTTTTTGAGCCACTGTTGCATGCCGGCGTCCGTTTGGCTGGCCATTTGCCAGGCCAGCAACATGCTGCATTCCGAGCCCGAGGGTTCGTTGCCATGCACGCTCATGCTGAGCCACACGATGGCGATGCCTGGTTGGGCCCCTGGCGCTCCGGCACCCAAACCGACTGCATTCAGGTGCTCCTGGCGGATTTGTTCCAGCCGCGCCAGGTTTTCCGGCGATGAAAAAAACGCGATCTGCAAGGGGCGGCCTTCATTGGTGGCACCGTATCGCTCCAGCCGCATGTTTTTGGGCGCATTGGCTGCCAGATACTCGAAATAATCGGTTAGTAAATAATGCGGTGTGAACTGCGCGCCAAAACGATGTGGCAAAAATTCATCCGGCGTTTTTAAAGGCTGCTGGGCAACCCCAATTTGGACAATACACCATAATATAATCAGCCAGATGGTGCGTGAAAAAGCAGTACAGATCATGTTTTCTTCAAAGTAAGGACGCAAAGATGCGGAATTAAGCCTTACCGAAAACCATTGATACACTTAATTCCGCATTCCTCCACTCACTGCACCACCACCACCAAACTCCCCGAATACGCTGGCATGGCGTCTTGCACACCTGCCCGATTGGCTTCTACCGACAGCACGTATGTTCCTTTGGTTTTAAATATGCTGCCGGATATGGGTATTGAAATTTGCCCCTCTGTAGCCTTCATTTTGTTGTACCTGCTTTCCCAACGGCCCTCCGCTTGGGCATTCATCATCCTGACCATCAGCCTGATTTGAAACGCGCCCTCCAGTGTGCCACCTGACAAACGCAGGCATACCCGCTGCAACGCTGGACAACCCGGCGGCAGCGCGCCGATGATTGCATTGCCTTGTCTGTCCACCAACCGAATGTCAAACTGCTTTAATGCATGGTGCGTGGTCAACTCGGGATGCGGCACGTTGTTTGGCCGGTCGACGCCCGGCATTTGCGTTTTTAAAAACTGTTCAATTTTGGTTCCATCGCAGGTGCGAATTTGTTCGCTGTGTCCCGTAAAGTCGTTTTTTAAGGTCCATACGCCTGAATCCGGGTAATAAATCACCGAAAATTTATAACGGAGCAAGGTTTCTGGTTCTACCTGAATGGCCGTTGCCGGCAACTGTCGGCGGGCACACTGAACAGGCGCTGTATTGGGGCCTGATGGCTCGGTCGCCACCAGAAAAAAGTCGGGATTGGTTTCACCCCTATAGATAGGCGTGGCGTCACTTTTTGCTTCCGAGGGAATTGGATCGTTGGGGAATTGCATGTTTATGGTTTGGGTTCTGGGTTGAAACGGGGTTGAGGTGTCTGTCCAGTTGCTGCGACAACCGGGCCCCACCACTTTGACAGTGCAATATGCGCACCTGACCATTAAAGCACGGTTAAATACCACCCTTAGTACACTTAAATGGGGCTTAAATTTTTTTTTAGCGATATTTTATTGCCGTAAATTGTATATTAGCCGACATGTAATGATACTATTCTATGTCAATAATACCCTCCTGTTGTTAGCTAAAAAGTGTTCCCTGCCGCGCAATGTCGCCGCGTTGGGTCCCCAACAAAGCCTCTATGAAAAAACTTGAAGTTATCGTATTCCACTCCGATACAGTAGTCATCAAATTCGATGAGTTTATCCCTCAACAAGCAGGATTTTCCACTTATCCGCTGCAAGGGGCGGAGATACCCGTCGAATGCGCTATCGGCCCCAAAACGATTGTCCTCATTTGGGACACCACACAATCCCGACAAGGCATTCTTTGTCTGGAGGCCATTCGACGCATCAGCGCGAAAGTACCAGTTTGCATGGTCGCCGAAAACCCTACGGAAGCGTACATCCTGGCCGCCCTTCGGCTGCACGCCCACGACTTTTTCCGCCTAACGGAAAATACAAGCGCCGACATCCGCCGCGCCATACAGGACATCATGCAGGAGTCGCAGCAAACATGGACGGCTAAGCAGGGGCACTGGCTGAACTTTTTTTCACGCCGCACGGCCGACATGTGGCAGTTGTTCAAGCAATTGGGGCAACCGATCCAAAACCCTGCATCGCAACACATGTTGGGCATCGTGGCTCCACAGGCATCGCTCTGGTTCAATGACAGCCCTGAAAAAGAGTATGCCTCCGATATTTCGGTGCAGTTTTTTGGTGCCTTTCGACTCAAAATCAAGGGCAAATCCGTGCCCGATATCAAAGGGAAGAAAAACGCGGAAGTGCTGGCATACCTGTTGTACCACCATGAAAAAAGCATGCATAAAGATGTGCTGATGGAAAAATTCTGGGGACACGTCAACACCGTTTCTGCCCGAAACTCCCTCAATGTAGCCATATGCAACCTGCGCAAGCACCTGGGCGGCGTATACCCCGGTGGCGAAATCATCGTGTTTGAAAACGACAACTACCGCATCAACCCCAATCTGGATGTGACAACCGACATTGACAAATTTCAATCCCTGTGGAAAAAAGGCCGCGCCGTGGAAACCGAACAAGGGCTACATCAGGCCGTTGGCGTGTACCACAAAGCCATAGAAGTGTATAAAGACGAATTTTTGAGCCATATTCGGTATGAAGAATGGTGCGAATCAGAGCGGGACAAACTGAAGGAGACCTGTTTGTTCATGCTGCATCGGGTCAGTACGCACTTGTTTGAGCGAAAAAACTATGAACAATGCGTGCACATTTGCCAGCGCATGCTGGAAAAGGATCCGTGCCTCGAGGAAGTACACCGCAAACTCATGGTTTGTTTTTACCACCTTGGTCATCACGACCTGGCTACCAAACAATACACCAAATGCGAAAAAATATTAGAAAAAGAACTAAGCCTATCCCCTTCAGAAGCCACCCGCAATATGTACCTTGGCATCAAGAATGGGAAGTTGCCACGCGCGGATGCAAAGACTTTTTAAGCGCTTGTTGATGCTGCTTGTCCCGTGTGCTTTCACTTTGAAATATTAATAGCCGCACATCAAACCACAAAGTCCAAAAAATTCTCCTGATTAATAACCTCAAACGAACTTTCCGGGTAGGTATCGAGCCAGGTTGCGGGCGGGCGGACTTTGCTGCTTTTCCATTTAAACTCGAACCCCGACAACCGGAACAGTATGAACCCTTTTTCCAACAAATCGATATACTGGCTGACCGTTTCGTGGTTCATTTCGAGCGACTGGCCGATTTCGTGCAGCGACACGGGCGAGCCTACCTGAAATGCAAGCAACTTCAGCAGCCGAACCAGCTTGTCGGAGTGGCGGATGTTGCTCAGTTGCAACACATCTTTGTACAGATACGAACCAGCCAATTCCCGCAGATGGCGCACTTTGGCAGCCTCATCGGGTGCTTGCAAAACGTCGGGATACATGCCGAAACGCAGCCATTGCTCAAGTTGCTGTGTCAGTTGAAACGGCGTTTGGCTGCTCGCCAACTCTTGCACCGCCACCGGATACAACGTGTACGTCCAAACGCGCCCGGTAAGCGGCTCCCGAATGCGGTTTGCCAACTCAAAAGACGAGGAGCCAGTAGCTATGATTTTCAGAGAAGGCTGGCTGTCGTGCAGGATTTTCAAGTTGATCCCGATGTCACGGATGTTTTGCGCCTCGTCAATGAACAACAGTTCGTGCGTGCCGATGACCGACTGCATTTTGCGCAAGTCCCTGCCGGAAAACATCTCGTTGTACTGCATGCTGTCTGCATTGACTTCAATGCTGCGAAAAGGCAGTTGCCCCAAAACTTGTCGGGCAAGAGTAGTTTTACCCACTTGACGGGGGCCATACAGAATGACAATCTACAACGGGCACTGTCGTTTGGAAAGCCTGATTGAACTCAGTGATGCCTAGCATTCGAGGCGCACCACACTTTTCAAAAAAAACTACAGATTGCACCGCTAAGTACAGATGAACTACCCTTGCAGTTTTTTCATCTGAACTTACGCGGTGTAACCTGTAGCCTACACTACTACTTACCTGGCAAATGGCTTACGCCTTCATGATCTGAAGTACTGTACCGCTCGTTGGCAACAACGAATCCGCTCCGGCAATCGGTGAGTGTCCCGACGGAGTAACCATCAACAGCTCTGCGTAGAGTTTGTAGAGACCGGGTGCCAGGCTTAAGGCCGGTATGTTGATGGTTTGAGTAGCATACACATGAGGGTCGGATGCGATCACCGGGAAGGTGGTTTGATAAGTGGGAACATGCTCTGAGCCCCCCAACATCTCCACATACAGGGTGAAACGCCATTGATTTCCTGCGTATGACAGGAATTGGGCACCTGTTTGTGTCAGGCCGATCAACCTTACTTCCCAATCCTGATCATCGTGAATCTGAGCCGGGTTCGGGTTGGTGAGGTTTGGAACAAAAACACCGCCGGTATTTAACTCATGATACTCAACTGTGCCGGTAACGGTTCCGGGTGATGTGGTCAATTCAAATACTAAAGGCATGATAAGTGGTTTTTTGTGCCCGCAAGGGTAGTCGTTAGGGGTTAGCTTGCGAGCGGTGAGTGAAAAAATGATGACCAGTGGAGTCATTTCCAACTGATGGTACAAACATGCGCCCACCGCCTTAACACGCACTAAATTACCCATTTACAAACCATTAAACCTGAATAAAAAAAAATTTAATCGCTCGACACACCTGTTTTTTTCACCGCAACAGCGTCACATCGCCCGATTTTCGGATGGCCAGGCCCTCCAAATCCACAAAATCGACGATGTATACGTAAACATCCGCCGGCGATTCGCTTCCGTCTACCTTTCCGTCCCAGGCACCCTCGGTTTCTGTTGTGCGGAAAACTTCCTTGCCCCATCGGCTGTACACCTGAAAACGGTAGGAATTGGCGTCCATGCAATCCCAGACCGGACGGAAGACGTCGTTTGTGCCATCCCCGTTTGGCGTAAAAGCGTTGGGCATCACAAATGGTTCGCCTTTTGCCAACACTTCAAAAGCCCCGGAAGCCGTTTCGCAACCATTGTCTGCCGTTACCGTGTATATGCCGGGCGTTTTGACGGCTATGAAATCGGCGCTTTCACCCGTAGACCACAGGATGGAGTCGGCATTGGTTTTCACCCGCAACGTATCGGCGCCGCCACAGGAAATGGCGCTGCTTTGTACCGTGTCCAGCGAAATGGGGGCCGGTTTGGTCACGTTGATGCTTTCCACGGCAGTTTGTCCGCAGGCGTTGGTCACCGTAACGGCAAATGTGCCCACCGCAATGACCTCGATGCTCCTGCTGGTATCGCCGGTAGACCAAAGGTAGGTTTCCGCCCCTTCAGCATCTGCCGTCAGTGTCAGGGCCGTGCTGTCGCACAACGCCCGGCCGCCGGTAATGTCCACCGCCAGGTTACCCGCACTGCCAGGCAACACCTCAATGCTCGCCGTGCCGGTAGCGCAACAGCCACTGCTGACGGTTACGCTGTACACACCGGGTTGGGTTACGTTGATGATTCTGGTCGTATCGCCGGTAGACCACTGGTATGATTCACCGGTAATGCTCTCCGCCGTGAGTGTAGCCACTGCACCAGGGCAAATGACCGGCGGTTCTGCCACAATGTTGGCCTCAAGCGGGATATTCACCTGATCGTTGGCAAACAAATGATCGGTGAAATTGGGCAAACCCAAAAACGGAAATTCCTCAGTGACAAAGGCAAACAAATTGCGTTTCAGGCAGGGCTTCTCTGCGTTGGCGCACAACACTGCCGACAAGATGGAAGGCCCTCCGGCAAATTCAATAAAATACAGGTTGCCATCGGGTGCTACTTGCATTTGCCCTCCCTGGAAAAACACATCTTGCACAGATGCGATGGTATCCTCCGTGGCCGCCACATTGGGCGCGTCTACCGTGTACCGAATGAAATCTTTACCCACAATCAGGTACAAATACCGGCTGTTCGGCGAAAACGTGACGCCATACGCGTCATTGGGCAATACAACCGGATTGGCAATAACGCCCGTAGCATTGTCAAAATCGTACAACACCCCGGCAGCAAACAGCTTTTTCCCGTTGGGGCTGATGCGTATCAAACCCGAGCCTTGCAAGGGAGAGGCTGCCTGATAAGCGCCCGACAAAGCCACCCCGGAAGCGGTCACGGCAAACACATTAAACGCCAACGTATTTGTATTAAAAATGACCACCCAGTAATCGATGCCATTGGCGTGCCGAGCGCCCGTAAGCCCTTCTGTGGATGCGGGTTCCACCGATTCTTTGTAGTCGACCACTCCGCCCAAACCACCGTTTTGATCCATGTCCACTTCAAAATAGGAAAAACCGCGCAAAGGCGGGTCAAGGAATGCGGCCTCTAATTCATCCATCGTAAACACGTAATAGTTGCGCGCATCGCCGGGTTTGGGCGTAATCAACGAAGACTGGGCCGCGCTGAACCCGCCACCCTCTATGCCTTTCATGTCGTACATCACCGCATCGTTGCGGTTCCAGATGGCACCCGGAGTTTGCCCGGTGATCACCGGGTCTCGGCCGCCACCGTTGGTGTAAAACAGCAACTTGCCGTCGGCATCGCAAATGCTTGCGCTCCCCTCAAACGTGAGTATAGAGCTGGTGGTACCAATAAAAGCACCCGTGCCGTTAAAATCGAGAATGGCTTTTTCGCCAAAATGCCAGATGTAGCCCTCTTTTTGGGCGAAAATGGTTGTGAACAACATCGATGCGACCATCGACATCAAAATGCGCTTTTTCATACCGTGCTGTATTTAACGTATCAAAGTTACATCACCTTCCAATAATCCAGTGCCACCACCGATATATTGTAATTCGGCATACCAGACGTACACGCCTGGCGGGGCCGGTTCGCCACGGACAAACCCGTCCCAACCATTAACGCCTTCATATACCCGGGCGCCCCACCGATCGAACACCCGCAAACGCTGAAGTGCCTCTATGCCTTTTCCCGGAAACAGGTTGAACATGCTGTTTTCACCGTCTATTTCCGGGCTAAAAACGTTTGGCGCGTACACTTGCCGCGTTTTATCCACCGTTACCGCATAAACGGTTTCTGCTTGGCACCCAAAAGTATCTGTGGCCACCAGTAAAAAT
>JBMOHO010000173.1:0-8382 GCA_049317805.1 Saprospiraceae bacterium | reverse complement strand
ATCTGACTATGCAGTTCGCAGACATAAAAAACGACATCGCTTTTCGCAAGATTTTCGGCAACGAGCAAAAGACGGCTCCGCTCATCTCATTTTTAAACGCTTCTTTGGAGTTGGAAGGGAACCACCGAGTGGTCAGCGTCACCATTGCTAACCCATACCAGTTCCCACGCATCGCAGGAGAAAAAGCGACCATTCTTGACGTTCGAGCAACCGACCAGTCGGGGCGCAAGTTCGTGGTGGAAATGCAGGTGGCCGACAAAACTGGCTTCGATAAGAGGGTGCAGTATTACATCTCAAGAGACTACTCCATGCAAATAGATAAAGGAGAAGACTACCCACTCCTGCATCCTGCATACTTCATTGGGATTCTGGATTTTCCTTTTGGTGCCGATGCAGACTATCACACCCGGCACTTGATCATGAACAAAGTGACCAATGAGCATTTGCTGAAAGACATTCAGTTCTCTTTCATCGAATTGCCCAAGTTCATGAAAGAAATGCACCAGTTGGATACGCCAATTGACAAATGGACTTTTTTTATCAAAAATTCAGAAGAACTGCACGTTATACCTGATTTTGCCAACGAAGATGAAGGACTAAAAACGGCCTTTATCGAAGCAGATAAGTACCAATGGAGCAAAGAAGAGTTGAAGGCTTATGATAATGTGACCATTAAAGAGCAGGATGAGCGGGGGGAGAGGGAAATCATAGCACAGAAGGCAAGAGACACACGGGAAATAGAGGCTGTTGTTGGGCTACATCAAAACGGTGTCCCTTTAGCCATAATTGCTAAATCACTAAATATATCTGAAGAACAAGTATTGCAAATTATTGGTAATCAAGTAAATAAATAGAGATCACCCAGCTATTTATGGTCGTCTATGCCTTATCAACGTCGTCACAGCGTCCTTACTCACGTTCGCTTCAATGCAAAAACAATCACACAAAATCTTTATAATAAGGCTTAATTTTACGCCAAAATTGATAAAATGAAGTTTGTAGATGTAAAAAACGATGTTGCGTTCCGCAAAATATTCGGCAATGAGAACAAAAAAGTCATCTTGATTTCATTTCTTAATGCCGTCCTCGGTTTGGAGGGTCAAAACCGAGTGAAAGAGGTGTCTTTGCTTAACCCATTCCAACTTCCCCGCATCGCAGGGGAAAAATCTTCGATTATTGACGTCAGGGCTACGGACGAGAAAGGGGCAACTTTCATTGTCGAAATGCAGGTTGCAGAGCCATCGGGGTTTGACAAGCGGGTGCTTTACTACACAAGCAAGGATTATGCCGGGCAGATTAACGCTGGCGACGACTACCCACTTTTACGCCCTGTCTATTTCATTGGAATTTTAGATTTTAACTACTTCATCGGAAAGGACTACCTTTCTTCTCATTCCATTATTGACGAAGCAACGGGAGAGAATGGCTTTAAAGACTTAAAGTTTAGATTTATTGAACTAAAAAAATTCAATAAAAAGGCGTTTGAACTTAAAACCATAATAGATATGTGGACTTTTTTTATCAAAAATGCAGAAGATTTAGATGTGATGCCTGACAATGTAGACGACGAAGGCTTGAAAGAGGCTTACGAAGAAGCAGCACAACACAATTGGACACGAGAGGCGTATGATGCTTACATCTATTCAGGTATCCGCGAGCAAGATGAAAAAGGGAGGGTTGAATTAGCGGAAAGGAGAAGGATAGAAAGAGTTGTAAAGCAACTTTATCAAAACAGTGTACCCCTCAGCATTATCGCCATATCCGTTGAACTTACGGAACAGGAAGTGGTAGAAATGCTTGAAAATAAACAAGATGAATAAAAAACGAGAACTTTGCACTACTGCCCATGCCTCCTAAGCGTCGCACAGGCAGCAGTGCCCACGTTCGCTTGAATGCAAAAACAATCACACAAAACAGCGTATTATGGAAAAAAAAGACCTTTACAAGCTGACTGACGAAGAACTGTTGGTCGAGAAAAAAAAACTGATGAAATCCAAGATTTTGCATGCTGCATCTATTGGGTTTCTTGCAGGAATACTCATATTCGGAGTTGTTTCCTGGAGTCTGTCTTCCCAAAAACATTTTGGATTCCTGATTCCAATGTTGATTCCCGTAGTTTTCATTTACAGACTGCTTAAAACCCCAAATAATAATAAGGATTTAGAAGCTGTTTTGAAAGAACGCAAATTAAACTGAAGGATTAAGGAATGTAAAGAAATTCATCCGCATTGCAGCCCACTGTCCTCCTCCTCACGCCCCCTTTTACGCAATTGAATACGCCGTATCCCGCCACGGCCTATTTGAAGGGGTTTCTCAACACCCGACAGATCGCGTCTTTTCAGGCCGACCTGGGGATTGAGGTCATCCTCGCGCTGTTTTCCCGGGAGGGGCTCACCCGGCTGTTTGCGCACATTGGTGGGCCCACAAGCGCCATGTCTGACAATGCGCAGCGCATGATCGCTTTGCAAGCCCATTACATACAGACCATTGACGCCGTGGTCTTGTTTTTGCAGGGAAAAAACCCGACGGTATCCCACCTGATTTGCCAGGACGGTTTTCTGCCCGAAGCCAGCCGGTTTGAACAGTTGGACGACCTCGACTGGGCGTTTGGGTCCATGGGCAGCCAGGACAAGGCCAAGCACCTGGCGACCTTGTTCCTGGAAGACCTTTCGGATTTGATCCAGGAATGCGTAGACCCACATTTTGGTTTTTCCCGCTACGCCGAACGGCTGGCCCGCTCGGCCAACCAGTTTGATGATTTGTACGAGGCCCTGCACCTGCCATACACCTATATAGATGGCCTGTTGATCGACATCCTTCGTGCGCGCATGGCCGAGCATCAACCGGCCTTGGTGGCCATGACTGCCCCCTTTCCCGGCAACATCTACGCGGCGTTCCGGTGCGCACAGTGGATCAGGCAGCATTGTCCGGGCGTAAAAGTGGCCATGGGCGGCGGTTTTGCCAACACCGAATTGCGGTCGCTGGCGGAGCCGAGGGTGTTCGAGTTTTTCGATTTCATCACGCTCGACGACGGCGAGGCGCCCATGGAGCACCTCATAGAGCACGTGGCGGGCAAACGACCCCTGGAACTCCTCAAACGCACATTCGTACTGCTAGACGGGCAAGTGGAATACCTCAACCACAGCTTGAGCCGGGATTACAAACAGGCCGAAACGGGTACGCCCGATTACAGCGATTTGTGGCTGGACCGCTACATTTCGGTGCTCGAAATAGTGAACCCGATGCACCGTATGTGGAGCGACGGCCGCTGGAACAAACTCACCATGGCCCACGGTTGCTACTGGGGCAAATGCACCTTTTGCGACATCTCGCTTGACTACATCAAAGTGTACGAGCCCCTTACCGCCAGCCTGCTGTGCGACCGCATGGCCGACATGGTGGCCCAGACCGGGCAAAACGGGTTTCACTTCGTCGATGAAGCTGCTCCGCCCGCGCTGATGCGCGCTTTGGCGCTCGAAATCATCCGGCGGAAAATGACCGTGTCGTGGTGGACCAACATCCGGTTCGAAAAAAGTTTCACGCGCGATTTGTGCCTGTTGCTTCGGGCATCGGGCTGTGTGGCTGTGTCGGGCGGATTAGAAGTAGCCTCTGACCGCTTGCTGGCCCTGATCGATAAGGGGGTGACGGTGGAGCAGGTGGCCCAGGTGACCAACCATTTCACCGAGGCGGGCATCATGGTGCACGCCTACCTCATGTACGGTTTTCCTACCCAGACGGCCCAGGAAACCATCGATTCGTTGGAAATGGTTCGCCAGTTGTTTGAGGCCGGTACGCTGCAGTCGGGCTTCTGGCATCAGTTTGCCATGACCGCCCACAGTCCGGTGGGCCTTCATCCCGAACGGTTTGGCGTGCAAAAGGAACAGACACCGCCGGGTACTTTTGCCAACAACGATCTGGTGCATACCGATCCTACGGGGGCCGACCACGACGCGTTCAGCTACGGACTCAAAAAATCGCTGCTCAACTACATGCACGGCATTGGTTTTGATTTTCCGCTGCAAAGCTGGTTTGAGCACAAAACGCCGCGCACCACAGTGCCCAAAAACTACATCGCCGGCGTCCTGCAACACGCCGAAACCCTGCCGGCAAAACCCGCGGCAAAACTGGTTTGGCTTGGCCATGCACCCGTGGTGACCCCCTTTGTCAAAACCCAAAAAGGACAGACAAAGCAGATGGTCACCCTCACGTTTCAGGATGTAAAAGAAACGTTTCGCATTCAGGTAGACGCTGCGCAGGGGGCCTGGCTGGCGGACACGTTGCCCACGTTGTCGGCCCAAAATGCCCATGTGCGTACTTTGCAAGACGTGCAAGCCGAATACATGTCGGCCGGATTGGATGGTTTTGAACTGTTCTGGTATGGCAAAGAGATGAGTGTGTTGCGGGAGCATGGGCTGCTGGTGCTGTGAAAGCCAGTACCGCAGTTTGATAAGCCTTTTCCGTATTTTTATGGAAAATGTTAAACATTTTGGCCAAAATTCCTTTTACCCTACCATAAAATAAATTGCCTTATGGATAACAAAAACGAGATGACCTCCTCCTCCAGCACGACGAGCTACAACGTCAACACCGAAAGCAAGTGCCCGTTTACCGGTGGTGCGCTTCGGCAAAGCGCCGGAGGCGGCCCCCGAAACCGCGACTGGTGGCCCAATCAATTGAAATTGAACATCCTCCGCCAACACGCTGCACCTTCTAATCCGATGGGCGAGGCGTTTAACTACGCGGAGGCGTTCAAATCTGTCGATTTAGAGGCGCTGAAAAAAGACCTTTTTGAGCTGATGACCACCTCACAAGACTGGTGGCCAGCCGACTACGGTCACTACGGACCTTTCTTTATCCGCATGGCCTGGCACAGTGCAGGTACCTACCGCATTGCCGATGGCCGAGGCGGCGCGGGCGCAGGCACCCAGCGTTTTGCACCGCTCAACAGTTGGCCTGACAATGCCAACCTCGACAAGGCGCGCCTGCTGCTTTGGCCGGTCAAAAAGAAATACGGCCACAAAATTTCCTGGGCCGATTTGATGGTGCTTGCGGGCAACTGCGCGCTGGAATCCATGGGCTTGAAGCCTTTCGGGTTTGGTGGCGGACGCGAAGATGTATGGGAGCCCGAAGAAGATGTGTACTGGGGTTCTGAAACCGAGTGGCTGGGCGACAAGCGGTACACCGGCGACCGCGAATTGGAAAACCCGCTTGCTGCCGTGCAAATGGGCCTCATCTACGTGAATCCGGAAGGCCCCAACGGTGTGCCTGATCCGCTCGCCGCTGCCCGTGACATCCGGGAGACATTCGGGCGCATGGCTATGAACGACGAAGAAACCGTGGCGTTGATTGCCGGTGGCCACACCTTTGGCAAAACACATGGCGCCGCTGATCCGAGCAAATACGTGGGTGCAGAACCTGCCGCTGCCAGCATAGAAGCCCAAAGCATGGGCTGGAAAAATACCTTCGGCAGCGGCAATGCCGCAGACACCATCACCAGCGGCCTCGAAGGCGCCTGGACTACCACGCCCACAAAGTGGAGCAACAACTACTTCGAAAACCTGTTCGGATTTGAATGGGAACTGACCAAAAGTCCCGCAGGTGCCCATCAGTGGCAACCCAAAAATGGCGGCGGAGCAGGCACCGTTCCCGATGCGCACGACCCTTCCAAACGTCACGCACCCTTTATGCTGACGACGGACATCGCACTGCGCATGGATCCCATTTACGAGCCTATTTCAAGGCGCTTCTTTGAACACCCGGAGGAATTGGCAGACGCATTTGCGCGCGCCTGGTTTAAGCTGACACACCGCGACATGGGTCCCCGCGTGCGCTACCTCGGTGCAGATGTGCCTGCAGAAGAGCTGATTTGGCAAGATCCGGTACCGCCAGTATCGCACAAATTGATTGACAACAACGATGTAGAGGCCTTAAAAGGTCAGATTCTGGCTTCCGGACTCACAGTTGCTCAACTCGTATCCACCGCCTGGGCCTCTGCTTCTACCTTCCGCGGCTCCGACAAACGCGGCGGCGCAAACGGCGCACGCATTTGGCTGGCCCCGCAGAAGGATTGGGAAGTGAACAATCCGGCTCAATTAGCACACGTACTCTCGACGCTGGAGGGCATCCAAACCGCGTTCAACAACGCACAATCCGACGGTAAAATGGTTTCCATCGCCGATTTGATTGTGCTCGGCGGATGTGCAGGCATTGAGCAGGCAGCCAAAAACGGCGGTCATGCAGTAACGGTACCCTTCACGCCAGGGCGCACCGATGCCTCGCAAGCGCAAACCGATGTGGAATCATTCCAGGCACTTGAGCCCGCAGCAGATGGCTTCCGCAACTACTTTAAACCCAAACACAAGGTGTCGGCAGAGGAAATGCTGGTAGACAAGGCGCAACTGCTGACCCTTACAGCGCCCGAAATGACGGTGCTTGTGGGCGGTATGCGCGTGCTGAACACCAACTACGACCATTCCCGGCACGGCGTGTTCACCAAAAATCCGGAAACGCTGACCAACGACTTCTTTGTCCACCTGCTCGATTTTGGTACGACCTGGCATGCAACATCAGACGCACAGGATGTGTTTGAGGGCCGTGATCGCGCAACCGGCGAACTCAAGATGACTGGAACCCGCGTGGATCTCATTTTTGGTTCCAACTCGGAGCTCCGCGCACTCGCAGAAGTGTACGCGTGCGACGACGCTAAAGAGCGGTTTGTGTACGATTTTGTGGCGGCCTGGAACAAGGTGATGAGCCTTGACCGCTTTTAGAATACTTATTGGGGCTTGAAGGCCTCCAATTGTATTTTGATTAAGGCAAATTTTACCCCGTACGCGGATTAAACGGATTTGCAAACGCGGATGATCTCGGTTTAACAGGCCGTCTTCATCCGCGTTTTTTCATCTGCTTAATCCGCGTACTTTATCTTTTTTTCCAGATCACCTCCTCGGCATCAAATGCCTGTGCCACATACCGGGCAAGCACAAAGAAATAATCAGATAGCCTGTTGAGGTATTGCAGCGCTAGCGGATCGAGCATTTGCTCGCGGTGCAGTGCCACCACAAGCCGTTCGGCGCGCCGGCAAACGGTGCGGCAAACATGGGCCGCCGACACTGCCGGGTGACCGCCAGGCAGGATAAAATTGCGGAGTTCCGGCAATTCGGCGTCCATGCCATCCATAGCCGCTTCCAAAAAAAGCACGTCGGCCTCAAAAAGGTCTAAAGGCATGAAAGGCTTTTCCGGATCAGCGGCCAAATAAGCGCCGAGGCTGAACAATCGATTTTGGACGTCGAAAAGCGTCTGGCGCAAATCGGGTTGCGGCAGCTGATCGCGCAAGACGCCGGTGAAGGCGTTTAGTTCGTCTACGGTGCCGTAGGATTCCACGCGCAGGTCGTCTTTGGGTACCCGGCGGCCGCCGAACAGGGCGGTTTCACCGGCGTCACCGGTCTTGGTGTAGATGCGAAAAGGCATTGTTTTTTCGAATGTTTGTAAAAAATGGTTTTCAGACGGGTTGTTTGGTTATTTTTGCGGCGCTTTTGGGTCAAATTTCCTGAGCAAACATCACAAACCATTGAATAAGCAACCAAATCGATATGGGACGCGCGTTTGAATTCCGCAAAGAACGTAAGTTAAAGCGTTGGGCCGGCATGGCCAAAACATTTACCCGCATTGGTCGGGAGATCAACCTGGCCGTAAAAGCCGGTGGACCCAACCCCGAATACAATTCCAGGCTGCGCATGGCCATCCAAAACGCCAAAACGGCGAACATGCCCAAATCAAACGTGGAAAGCGCCATCAAAAAAGCTGAGGGCAAAGATGCGGAAAACTTCACGGAGGTCATCTATGAAGGTTACGGCCCGCATGGCGTCGCCATACTTGTAGAAACCGCTACCAACAACCCCACGCGCACCGTGGCCAACTTGCGCATGTACTTTGACCGCTGCGGCGGGGTGCTGGGCAACTCTGGCAGCGTCGGGTTTATGTTTGACCATAAAGGCGTTTTTAAAATCAAGTCTGAAGGACGCGACTGGGAGTCGCTTGAACTGGAACTCATTGATGCCGGACTCGAAGACATGAAAATGGAGGAAGACGAGGTCACACTGTATACCGATTTTGCCAACTTCGGCGCCATGCAAAAAGCCCTCGAAGACCTCAAGATTGAACCCGAAAGTGCTCAGCCCGAATGGATTCCAAACCTCCTGAAAAAGCTCAGCGACACCGAGGTAGAACAAATGATCAAACTGCTGGACCGGCTCGAAGACGATGAAGACGTCCTGAACGTGTTTCATACGATGGATATGGCGGAGTAAACAAACTACCCTTATCTCAAGACATCAAACTTTTGCAGTTTTACATTTTGCGGTTTTACATTTTGCGGTTAAA
>JBMOHO010000172.1:0-8407 GCA_049317805.1 Saprospiraceae bacterium | reverse complement strand
CTTTTATACTCAAAAGACTACGCTGAAGCCACCATTGACAAGGTGTGGCCCAAGGCTGACCTGGCCAAAGCGCAACGCTTCGACGTGTACATGCTGGAAAGCTGCTGGTGGGAAAACCAAAACGGCAAGTTTGTCCGCCACGTGTTCCCCTTGCAGGCCCAGGTGTCGCCCATTCAGGGCATCGTCAGCGCAGACGTGAACGCCGATGGATTCCTAGATCTGGTGCTCGCCGGCAACAAGTATAACTTTGAGGTGGAAACCAACCGCTGCGACAGCGGCAACGGGAGCGTATTGCTTGGCGACGGGAAGGGCGGCTTCAACTGGATCAACAACAACCAGCACGGTTTTTGGGCCATGTATGAGGCCCGCGACCTGGCGCTGCTCCAAAATCCTGCCGGAAAACCCATTATCATGGTATCCAACAAAAACAGCCCGCTCCAGGTGTATCAGCTAAAAAACACACCAAACTTGCCTGCGCAATAAACGCCTACACAAACCTGCAACGCCATGTGCTTGATAACCCGACCCAACCCGTTTTTCCTGTTGTTGATTTGCCTGTTTTTGTACCACTGCAAGGGCGGTGAGCAAAAATTTGTGGCCCAACACGGCGAAGAACCCGCCTTGGTAGCCAGTAACCCGTTGATGCTGTTGATGACCCCGGAACAAACAGGGGTGCATTTTCAAAATCAAATCATCGAAACCGCCGCCAACAGCATCATGAACAACGTGAACATGTACAATGGCGGCGGTTTGGCGGTATTAGACATCAACAACGACAACCTGCCCGACCTGTACTTTGTCGGGTGCAGCGGCCCAAACGGCCTTTTCCTCAATGAAGGCAACCTGAAATTCCGCGACATCACCGCCTCCGCGGGCGTAGCCTCTGCCGAAGGCTTCGAAACGGCCGCTACTGCCGTGGACATCAATGCCGACGGCCTCCTCGATATTTACGTGTGCCGCTCGGGGCCGGGCATTTCTGATACGCGACGCAACAGGCTGTACGTCAACAACGGCAACCTCACCTTTTCAGAAAAAGCGGCTGAATACGGGCTGAACGACATCAGCGCGTCCACCGGCGCCAATTTTTTTGATTACGACAACGACGGCGACCTCGACCTGTTCCTGATTAATTACCCCGCCGAAAAAAACTATTCCACCAAACTGGAATCGCAAGTGGGCGAAGATGGCGTGCGCCGCCCTTATTTGGTCCCCCGCGATTCTTTTGACTCGGATCGTTTTTACCGAAACGACAAGGGCAAGTTCACCGACGTATCCAAACAAGCCGGCATTTGGGAACTTGGCTATGGCCTGAGTGTATCGGTCAGCGATGTTAACCGCGACGGGTGGACAGACGTGCACGTTTGCAATGATTTTATTCAACCCGATCAACTCTACATCAACAACAAAAACGGCACGTTTACCAACCAACTGGATCAGTATTACCGCCACAGCACGCATTACAGCATGGGGAGCGACCTGTCTGATTTTGACAACGACGGTTTGGTCGATTTGATGGCCATTGACATGTTGCCCGAAACAACCCAGCGCCAAAAGCTGAACCAGGCCACCCTGGACCAGGGGCCATACGACAACCTGATCCAGAACGGTTATTTCCCTTCAGTCGTCCGCAATTGCCTCCAACGCAACAACGGCAACGGCACGTTCAGCGACATTGGTTGCCTGGCAGGCGTGTACAAAACAGACTGGTCGTGGAGCGGCCTGATGTTCGATATGGACAATGACGGCCTGCGTGACCTGCACATTACCAATGGCTACCGCAGGGAAACCATCAACAAGGATTTTTTCAACTTCGCGCTGCCGGAGCTGCAAAAAGAGGCCAAGCCAAGCCAGGGCGGCCAAAAATCGGTTGTCGATTTTGAACATTTCCTCGAAAAAATACCCACGTATAAAGTTCGAAACCACGGGTTTGCCAACAAAGGCAACTGGCAGTTTGAAAACATGAGCGGCAAATGGATGAGTATGCCGGCCTCCTGGTCAAGTGGCGCTGCATGGACAGATCTGGATGCCGACGGTGACCTTGACCTGGTGGTGAACAACCTCGAACAACCTGCTTTCATTTACCAAAATTTGGCCCGCCAGCAATCCGGAAACCACTACCTGCAAGTCAAACTCCAGGGCAACGCCCCCAATACGTTTGCGGTAGGCGCTTCGGTGCTCATCGAGTTCAACAACGGCCAAATCCAGTACTACGAAAACTACCCGACCCGTGGAATTTTTTCCTCCGTCGAACACCTCGTCCATTTTGGCCTCGGACAAAACACTGGCGTAGACCGCCTGGTGGTCCGTTGGCCCGACGGCAAAACCCAGGAAATAAAGACGGTACAGGCAGACCAGCGCCTTTTGCTCAAACAAGCCGACGCATCCGGATACACAGCCTCTATTATACCCAATCCTGCATCTGCACACCTTTTTCAGGACGTTTCCAAAGGCATCGAATCCGCATATCGACACCAAGAAAACGCGTTCAACGACTTTGAGCAGTATCCATTACTGCCCTGGTCGCTTTCTGACCTTGGCCCCCTGATGGCCGTGGGGGATGTGAACGCCGACGGGTATGAAGACGTGTTTGTCGGCAACAGTTTTGACCAGCCGGCTGCCCTGCTGGCGCAACAACCCAACGGCACCTTTACGCCACTTTCACCAGACCTGTGGCAGCGCGAAAAAGCATACGAAGACCACGGCGCGCTGTTTTTTGACGCCGACGCCGACGCCGACCTCGACCTTCTGGTGATCAGCGGGGGCATGGAAGCCAAAAAAGAAATGGCCAAATATGCTTGGGACAACAGGCTGTACATCAACACCGACGGCAAAGGCAAATTCGTCCGGCAGCCCACTGCACTTCCGGTATCTGATGGCAGCATTGGACTGCGAACGGCCGCTTACGACTACGACGGCGACGGAGACCCGGACCTCTTTAGCGGCGGCCGCATTTTGCCCGGGCAGTGGCCCATGACGCCTCCAAGCAGCATCCTGCGCAATGACCGGGGCAAATTTATTCCCGTGACGGCTGAAGTGTCGCCCGATTTTGAACGATGCGGCATGGTCACCGACTTGCAATGGACCAACCTGGACGCCGACCCCCAGCCGGAATTGATCGTTGTGGGCGAGTGGATGCCTGTCAGCGTTTTTGACTGGCAAAACGGCAAATTGATCAATGCCACCGCCTCGTTTGGGCTGGATCAATCAAATGGTTTGTGGTACCGCCTTGCCACAGCAGACCTGGATGGCGACGGCGACATGGATCTGGTGACGGGCAACCTCGGCCTGAACACCCGTCTTGTGGCCTCTCCTGAAGGGCCTTTGCGTTGTTATGCGCGCGATTTTGATGAAAACGGGTTTTTGGACCCCATTTTATCGTTTGTAGAACGCGGAAAAGAATATCCGCTCTACCAGAAAGAGGTGTTAAACCGCCAGATGCCCATTTTGAAAAAACGCCTGTTGTATGCCACTGCGTACAGCGAGGCCACCGTGGACAAAGTGTGGCCAAGAAAAGATTTGAACGCGGCCAGGCTTTTTTCTGTTTCCATGCTCGAAACCTGTTGGTGGGAGAATCAAAACGGCAAATTTGTGCGCCACATCCTGCCGGTTCAAGCCCAGGTATCGCCAGTGCAGGGCATCGCAGTAGCCGACGTCAATGCCGACGGCCTTACGGACCTGGTGCTGGCGGGCAACAAATTGGGATTTGAAGTGGAAACCAACCGTTGTGACAGCGGCAACGGTTGCGTGTTGCTTGGCGACGGCAAGGGCGGTTTTATATGGCTCGACAACGTGAAACACGGTTTTTGGGCCATTCGAGAAGCACGCGATCTGGCGATGCTCCAAAACCCGCAACAGAAACCGATCTTTGTGGTGTCCAACAACAACGGAACAGCTCAGGCATTTCAATTGAAAAAAGCAGCAGCAATCGCCGGTCAATAAATCTTGCACCAAAACAACAACTGATATGTTTGCCAAAAAATACTTGCTCCTGGTGTTGCTGTCGACCCTGACGCTGTGTTTGTTTCAATGCAAACAAGAAAGCAAAAAATCCGACTCCATCCACGTGCAGGAAAACACACTGGTGGCTGCCGATCCGCTGTTGAAGCTACTGACGCCACAGGAATCGGGCGTTTCGTTCGAAAACCGCATTGAAGAGACTTTTGAAGTGAACATCACCACCAACATCAACATGTACAACGGTGGAGGCCTGGCGGTTTTTGACATAAACAATGACGGTTTGCCCGATTTGTTTTTCATCGGCAGCAGCGGACCCAACGGCCTGTTTCTGAATGAGGGAAACATGAAATTCCGTGACATCACCGTGCCCGCCGGCTTGACCGCCACCGAAGGGTTTTCGGCTGGCAACGGTTTTGAAACCGCTGCAACCGCAGTAGACATCAATGCCGACGGCTTTCTGGATGTGTACGTCTGTCGCAGTGGCCCCAAGAAGGAAGACAGCCGGCGCAATAAATTGTACGTCAACAACGGCGACCTCACATTTACCGAAAAAGCCGCCGAATACGGACTGGATGACGTAAGCGCATCTACCGGTGCCAATTTTTTTGACTACGACAACGACGGCGATCTGGATTTGTACCTGCTCAATCACCCCGACAGCAAAACATACACCAACCTCATTGAGGCCACGCTGGGCACCGATGGAAAATACCACCCCAATCTGGAGCCCCATCAAGAGCTGGACACCGACCGCTTCTACCGAAACGACAATGGTCATTTTTCAGACGCAACCAGTCAGGCCGGTATCCGCAATTACGGATACGGCCTCAGTGTTTCGGTCAGCGACTTCAACCAGGACGGATGGACCGACGTGTACGTAGGCAATGATTTTGTGCAGCCCGACGAGTTGTACATCAACAATAAAAACGGCACGTTCACCAACCAACTCGGCGCGTATTTCCGGCACACCGCTCAACACACGATGGGTACCGATTTGAATGACTTTGACAACGACGGATTGGTCGATCTTTTCGGTGCCGACATGTTGGGTGAAAAAAACGCCCGGCAGAAATTGTTTATCGCCGTGAACCAGCAAAGCAACTACTCCACCATGATGAAAAACGGGTACTTTGAACCGGTGGTGCGCAACGTATTACAGCGCGCCAATGGCAACGGTACTTTCAGCGATGTGGGTTGTATAGCGGGCGTGTACAAAACCGATTGGTCCTGGAGTGGTTTGATGGTTGACCTTGACAACGACGGCTTGCGGGATTTACACGTGACCAACGGGTACCGCAGGGAAACCAACAACCGCGATTTTGTGGATTACACCCTTCCGGAAATAGGCCGCGCGGCCGGTGGTGGAAAAAAACTGCGCGATATCTACCCCAATCTCGACGACTTTCTCGGCCAGATTCCCACGACCAAAGTCCGCAATTACGTCTTTTCCAATAAAGGCAACTGGCAGTTTGAAAACATGGGCGGGAAATGGATGACCATGCCCGGCTCTTGGTCTTGCGGCGCTGTCTGGGCTGACTTGGACGTTGACGGCGACCTTGATCTGGTGACCAATAACCTCGAAGAGCCAGCCTACGTCTACGAAAACCAATCGCGCCAAAAAACAGGCAACCATTACCTCCAGTGCAAGTTGCAGGGCACGTCTAAAAATCCGTTTGCCGTAGGCGCATCGGTGCGCATTGACTACAACAACGGTCAAACCCAATATTATGAAAACTACCCTTCCAGGGGTATTTTTAGTTCTGTTGAACACCTGGTGCATTTCGGACTGGGTCAAACCGCGTCTGTTGATCGGGTGCTGGTGCGCTGGCCCGACGGCAAAACGCAGGAACTTGCCCATGTACCGGCCGACCAGCGTTTGACCCTCAAACAATCTGATGCCACTGGCGCGTATACGCCTTCTATTGTGCCCAAACCCGCTTCAGTTCCTATTTTTACGGATGTAAGCGCCACGGCTGGTATTCGCTATGAACACACGGTGAGTGGTTATAATGATTTTGAACAATATCCTCTGTTGCCCTGGTCTGTTTCCGACCTGGACCCACTGATGGCGGTGGGCGACGTGAACGGCGACGGCCTGTCGGATGTGTACATTG
The DNA here is from genome assembly GCA_049317805.1 of Saprospiraceae bacterium. Taxonomy (GTDB): domain Bacteria; phylum Bacteroidota; class Bacteroidia; order Chitinophagales; family Saprospiraceae; genus M3007. The sequence continues at coordinate 2,336 of JBMOHO010000172.1, read as the reverse complement.
GCGGCAGCTTCAACCAGCCTGGCGCATTGTTTACCCAAGCATTGGACGGCAAGTTCAAGCCCGTTTCTGCCGAACTTTGGGACGTTGAAAAGTCGTTCAACGACCATGGCGCCCTGTTTTTTGACGCTGATAACGACAAAGACCAGGACTTGCTGGTGTTGAGTGGCGGGCCGGAAGCCAAGCGGGAGTACGCCAACATCGCCTGGCAAAATCGTTTGTACATCAATACAGACGGTAAGGGCAAGTTTGCCAAAGCCAAAGATGCCATACCGGACTTTGGAGGCAACCTGGCCCTGCGGGCTGCTGCTTACGATTTTGACGGCGACGGCGATCAGGATATTTTCTGTGGCGGCCGAATTTTGCCCGGGCAATGGCCGAAGACGCCCCGCAGCATCATTTTGCGCAACGACCTCAACCGTTTGACCGATGTGACCAATCAGGTATCGCCCGACTTTGAACGCTGCGGCATGGTGACCGACCTGGCATGGGTAAATGTGGACGCCGACCCGCAACTCGAATTGGTTGTGGTGGGGGAATGGATGCCGGTGAGTGTATTTGACCTGCAAAACGGAAAATTGGTGAACGTCACCACCAACTACGGATTGGGCAAATCCAACGGCATCTGGTATCGGTTGGCTGTAGCCGATCTGGATGGCGACGGCGATCAGGACTTAGTGACCGGCAACATAGGGCTCAATACCCGCCTCACGGCTTCCGCCGACGGCCCTTTGCGGTGTTACGCCCATGATTTTGACGGCAACGGCACGCTGGATCCCATCATGGCTTTTTTTGAGGATGGCAAAGAATACCCCTTGTACCAGAAAGAAGTGTTGCACCGCCAAATGCCCGTGCTGAAAAAACGGCTTTTGTACGCAAAAGACTACGCGAATGCCACCATTGACCAGGTTTGGCCCAGGGCCGATCTGGACAAAGCGACCATTATGTCGGCTTATATGCTGGAAACCTGCTGGTGGGAGAACAAAAACGGCTCTTTTGTGGCCCATTCGCTTCCCTTGCAGGCACAGGTATCGCCCGTTCAGGGCATTGCGCCGCTCGACGTCAACGCCGACGGCCACATCGACCTCGTACTCGCGGGCAACAAATTCAACTTTGAAGTGGAAACCAACCGCTGCGACAGCGGGAACGGATGTGTGCTGCTGGGCGATGGCAAAGGAGGCTTTAGCTGGTTGGACAACAACCGCCACGGCTTTTGGGCCATGCGCGAAGCCCGCGACCTGGCTTTGTTGAACAATCCCAATGGACAACCTTTTGTGGTTATTTCCAACAGCAACAGCCCTGCGCAAGTGTTTCGGTTACAAAAAACGGCCGGAGGGCCCGTTCAATAAGATTTTTTTCCAACTACACTAAACACAAAGGAACGATGCACATAAAATTGATTTTGATTCCAGTCCTGCTGCTCTGCGCCTTGGCCTGTGGCAACAAACAAACCGGCGGCCAGGCAACCGTAGCATTGCCTCCAATGCCCAATTTGGATGGGGCATTAAGTCCCACAGACGTGGAAACCATCATGACCCTGACCCAGGCCACCATCACCGACATCGATAAACTGATTGTTGACCTGAAAGCCGTACCGGCTGATGTACAGCAGGCGCACTCAGCTGAATACAGTGAGATGCTTCAGGTGAGTGAAACCATCAAGGAGCGCCTTTCTTATACCAATTCAGACACCCGCAACATGGTAGGCGGCTCGAATGCATCGTCCTCTGGCATCGACGGTCAATCGTCAACGCCGAAAACAGCGCCGAGCGCTCCGAGCGCACCTGCGGCACCGGCCACTGCCTTGAATGCCGATCAGGAAGCCTCTGCCAAAGCATTGGCCAAACGCACCATTGAATACAGGCAGTTTTACGACCTGTATCGGAAGAAACTATCGGAATGGTAACCACATACTTCCAGTCGGTTAGTCTGTTAGTCGTTAGTCTGTTAGTCGTTAGTCTGTTAGTCTTTTAGTCTGTTTACTTTAATGGTTTGTTGTAGAGCAAGGAAATTGGTCTGCTCCTTTCGTCAGGCAATTCATAAAAGCCATTACAACCACTAAAAGCTTCAAAACTAACCGACTAACGACTAACAGACTAACAGACTAACTTAGTCTGTTTACTTTAATGGTTTGTTGTAGAGCAAGGAAATTGGTCTGCTCCTTTCGTCAGGCAATTCATAAAAGCCATTACAACCACTAAAAGCTTCAAAACTAACCGACTAACGACTAACAGACTAACAGACTAACAGACTAACTTAGTCTGTTTACTTTAATGGTTTGTTATAGAGCAAGGAAATTGGTCTGCTCCTTTCGTCAGGCAATTCATAAAAGCCATTAC
>JBMOHO010000171.1:0-8410 GCA_049317805.1 Saprospiraceae bacterium | reverse complement strand
TTACCGCTTTTCCAGCTTTTCCACCCGTTCTTCCACAGATAACAACCGTTCGTTCAGTTTTTGGTTCTGGCTTTGCAGTTCTTTGATCTGTTCCTGTTGTTCCTGAATGGCTTTTACGGCCAGGACGCTGAGGGCGGCATAGTTTACAGAGAAGTGTTCGCCTTTTCCGTTTCTGCCGTTGCTGTGCGACACGAGTTCTGGGAAAACAGCTTGCACATCCTGGGCGATGAGTCCCATAGACGCTTTTGGGGCATTCGGATTTTGTTTGTAGCGGTAAGTGACCGGCTCTAATTGCAGCACTTTATCCAGGACGCTGTTCATGCTGTTGATGCTGGTTTTGAGCCTGCGGTCGGAAGCGGTATACACGCCGTCGGGCGCGAAATCGCCCACCGCCACGTCGTTAAAAAACATCACGAGGTTGCCCGAAACACTGTCGACCCACAGTTCCCAGTCGTCGCCGGTGCTTTTGTGTTCCAACTGGAGTCCGCCTGCGCCGTGTAAAATTTTAAATTTGGCCGGGCCTGCATTTGCCCCGCCGATGCCCACGTTTCCGGTATTTTCGTTTAACAGGTTGCCGAGGCCGTCGGTATTCCAGTCGTCGCTGTCATCGGTTGGAATCCAGTTGGTGCCATTCCACCGCAGCACATGCCCTGGGGTAGCGCCTTGTGAGGCGATGGCGAGCGGGCTGCCGGCGGTACCGTTGCCGGACAGGGAAACCGCGGTTTGCACCGTTTGTGCGCCCCAGTTGTCGCCTGCGTCGTCTACGGGTGTCCAGGTTGCGCCGTTCCATTTGAGGATTTGGCCGTTGGTGGCACCTTGTTGGGCAATGCCGAGTGGACTACCAGCAGTGCCTGCTCCGGTTAGGGTGGCATTGGTTTGGGCCGTTTGGGTACCCCAGTTGTCTCCGAGGTCGGCAGCAGGCGTCCAGGCAGAGCCGTTCCATTTGATGATTTGGCCGTTGGTGGCGCCTTGTTGGGCAATGCCGAGTGGACTGCCGGCTGTGCCTGCTCCGGTTAGGGTGGCGTTGGTTTGGGTGGTTTGCGTGCCCCAGTTGTCGCCGAGGTCGTTAGAGGGCGTCCAGGCAGAGCCGTTCCACTTCAAAATTTGTCCGTTGGTGGCGCCTTGTTGAGCAAGGTTGAGGGGGGTGGAGTTGGTGCCATTGCCCGAAAAAGCAGGCCCGGCAATCACGGATTGGGCACCCCAGTTGTCGCCGCCGTCGGTGGCTGGCCCCCAGGCGGAGCCGTTCCATTTCAGGATTTGGCCCACGGTAGCGCCCATGTTGTTGAATTTATTGGCGGTGATGGTGCCGTTTTGGATGTTTGTATTGGCTACGGCGTTGTTGGCCAGTTCGAGGTTGCCCACGGCAAAAGGGCGGAGTTGCAGGTCGTCGTACATGCCGCTTACATCGCCCCCGGCAACCGAATTGATGGTGATGTCGTCAAATTCATTGGGATCGCCGGTATTGATGACGGTAAAAATGCTGCCGTTGGCCACCACGTCGATGCCCTGACCGGCGAGGATGTCAATGCCCGCGCTGAGGTCTGTGCCCGGTAACCAGGTGCTGCCGTTCCATTTGAGCACTTGTCCGCTTACGGCACCCATGTCGTCGAGTTTGGCGCCGGTGATGGTGCTGTTTTCGATGTGGATGTTTCGGACGGCGCTGTTGGCGATTTCCACGTCGGTGACCACGCCGGGTTTAATTTGCAGGGTGACAAAAGTGCCCTGCATGTCGCCATTGGCCTGGCTGCCGGAGGTGAGGTCGTCGTTCGGGTTGAGGTCACCGGTGTTGGTCACGGTAAAATTGGGCGCAACGCCACCGACGCTGATGCCCGGGCCGGCGGTGATGGTGGTGGAGCTGCTCACGCCACCGGTGAGGTCGTTTGCGGGTGCCCAGAGGGAACCGTTCCATTTGAGCACCTGACCGGCAGCCGCGCCGATGTCGGCTATTTTTTCGGCGGTGACGCTGCCGTTGGCCAATTGAGTGGTGCCTACGGCGCCGGTTGATATTTTAGCGCTGTTCACGGCGTTGTCGGCGATGATGGCGGTGGTGACGGCGTTGTTGGCCAAGTCTGGTGTACCCACCGCGCCATCGATAATCTTGGAAGAGCCCACCGCGTTGTCGGCCAGTTTGATGTTGCTCACGCTGCCGTCAACCAGTTCAGTGCTGCCCACGCTGTTGTCTGCTATTTCGGCTGCGGTGATGGTGTTTGGCGCTATTTGCAGGTTGTTGAAGGCGCCGCTGAGGTCGCCGCCGGCAGTGCTGTTGATGGTGAGATCGTTGAGCGGGTCCACATCACCGAGGTTGGTGATGGTGAACGCACTGCCGTTTTGTTGCACGCCTATGCCCGTACCGCCGGTGATGCTGGTGGCGCTGCCCCCGCCGTTGACGGTTTCGACGCTGATGGACGAGATGCGGCCTTGTGCATCGACAGTGACCACCGGAATCAGGTTGGCGTTGCCGTATTGTCCAGGTACCACGCCGGTGTTGGTCAGGCTGATGGCGCCGCTGGTGGTGATGGGTCCGCCTTGCAAACCGGTGCCAGTGTTGATTTGGGTGACGGTGCCGCCGGCCGAACCTGATCCGCTGATGTCATCCTGCGGAATCCATTTTTGGCCGTCCCATTTGAGTACTTGTCCGGCTAAAGCGCCTTGTTGGGCCAGTTGGAGCGGGCTGCCTGCGGTGCCGTTGCCGGTAAGGGCGGGGGCGGTTTGCACGGTTTGGGTGCCCCAGTCGTCGCCGCCGCTGTTGGCAGATGATTGGGCAAACAGGGCATACGGCACGCTCATGAGTTGCGAAGCACCCAGTTCGTCGAATACGTTGGGGGCGGTTTCGATGGACACCGACAGGTAGTGTGCGGCTGCGGCCCAGTTGATGTTGCTGAACGTGCCTTGCAGGGGCGTACCCTGGCCTACAACCAGGTTGACCAGGCCATAATCGTTGGTGGGTGTCGTGTATTTTTCAGAATACACAACAGGCCCGTTGGGCGCGCCGGTGCGCAGGGTAAACAACAGTGTGGCCGACTGATTGGCCATGGGGTTGCCGCTTGCATCGCGGACAATGCATTGATAATTAAAGCCCTGAGGCACATTTTGGGCAAAAATACCCAGTGCGGCAAACAGGAAAGACGCGAAAAGGAGTATTCGCTTCAACATGATAAATCGATTTAGAGATGAGGGCAAAAAAAGGTGAGAGAGCAGGATTATTGATCCATTTTTACGATGCGCACCACCGCAGCGGTTTGGGTAGCCGGATCGATGAGGTGCAAAAGGTATGTGCCTGCAGGCCAGTGCCCGCACGGCATTTCTTTTCCGGAAAAGACGTTTTGTGCCTCAACCAGGCGGCCGTGCACGCTAAACACCCGCAACGAGAGGGTAGGGGTGTGGGCATCGTCCCATGTAAAATGAATGTTGGACACAGCCGGATTGGGATACACATCGAGGCCAAGGGCTTGCAAAGCCGGGTCGACGGCAGACACCGTCTGGCAAAATTCGGGCTGGTGAAAACCCTGTGTGAGGATGCGGCCGATGAATGGCCGGGGCAGGGTGGTGATGACGGCCTCGCCGACCGTCCAGGCGTACTGCCGACCTTGTAGCTGTGCGGCAAAACCCGTGGCACCAACCACCTGGTTGCAAAAGGTGTACCCCTGCGCCTGCGCCTGGGTGTACAGGCCAAACAAAGAAAAAGCAAGATAAAGCAATCGGTTCATGTGGATGAGGATTAATAAATGAATAAGACAGTTTGTCGCATAGATTGCAGCAAAAATGCTGCCACGATGATACACTTCGGTGTTAATAGCCAATTTAGGGTATAATATTCCACCGTACCTTTGCCCCATGCAACCCATTAAAAAAGAGCACCCCAAAGAAAAAAAGAACCTCCACCCGCGCAACCAGCATCGGGAACGCTACGATTTTCAGGCGCTTATTCAGCAGTGCCCGGAACTGGCCCCGTTTGTGCAAATGAACATTTACAACGACGAGTCCATCGATTTCTCCGATCCGGCAGCAGTCAAAATGCTGAATACCGCCTTGTTGAAGCAGTATTACGGGATAGACTATTGGGACATTCCACCGGGTTACTTGTGTCCGCCGATACCCGGACGGGCAGATTACATACACCACCTCGCCACCTTGCTGGCTTCCAGCAATTTCGGGAAAATGCCCACCGGGCCACAGATCACCTGCCTGGACGTGGGTGTGGGCGCCAACTGCATTTATCCAATCATCGGGCGACACGAATACGGTTGGCGGTTTATCGGCTCCGACATTGACCCGGTGGCCATCGCTTCGGCCAACCAAATTGTAGATGCCAATCCGACGCTGAAAGGCATGGTTGAATGCCGTTTGCAGACCAATCCGATGGACATTTTTTATGGCATCATCCAGGCGGGCGAAGAGGTGGATGTGGCCATGTGCAATCCGCCATTCCACGCTTCGGCGGCCGACGCCGAGGCGGAAGCACTGCGCAAACTCAGGAATCTGAATCAGGATAAAGTGGCTGAGCCCATCCTGAATTTTGGCGGGCAGGCAGGCGAATTGTGGTGCGCGGGCGGTGAAGTGCAATTTGTACGCAACATGGTGAAGCAAAGTCGGCAGTTTACCACTTCGTGTTTTTGGTTCTCGTCGCTGGTGGCCAAAAAGACCCACCTGACCGCCATTTACGACGCGCTGGAGCAAGCGAAGGCCACCGAGGTGAAAACCATTCCGATGGGGCAAGGGAACAAAGTGACCCGCATAGTGGCCTGGACGTTTTTGACCAAGGCGGAAAAGCAGGCGTGGCGGCGTGCGCACTGGGACGCACAGGAATAGCAAATGCCCAATCAATTGGCTTATCGAGCCAGTAAAATTGCCCGATAACATCCTTTTACAAATCTGTAACATCGTTTTACACCCCAAAAACCGCCCCGTGTTGACCTGCCGGTACCTTTGCAGCATTGTTTCACCAAACCAACAAGGTCATGCACATCCACCTCATTGCTTCTTTGATCGCCTTTCACTGCCTGGTTTCCTGTAGGCAGGACATGGGACTAACCCCGACTATGGCAGCGAACGCCGCCTGTCAATCCGTGGCTGTAACGCAGCCATTTCCGGAGACAACCCTTCCACAGAGCACCAACATGGTCTTACAATCCGTCGACGGTGGGCAATCGTGGCAGGATGTGAGTACCGGATTGCCCCAGGAGGTGCAGCCCATCCTGGTTTTTGTCAACGACGGCGAGGTCTTTTTAGGCACTCAAAACGGGTTGTACAGCAGCCCAATCACCAGCGCCGCCCCGAATTGGCAACAAGTGCCTTTCCTCAACGGCAGAATCTTGGGCGTTTCCCCGGGTCGGTACGGACTGTACGTGTGCAGCTACGGGCTTGGCATTTTCCAAAACCTCGGCGGCACAGGCGTTTGGAAAAACATAAACAAAACCATGAAAGACAACACGGTGCGGTGTGTGCTGGAAACCCCGGACGGTGCCATTTTGGCGGGAAGCGACAGCGGCATTTTCAAATCTGCCGACGCCGGGCAAACGTGGAAACAGGTTTTTGCGGAAGGCATGGTGCTCCACCTCGTCGAGTCAGGTGGCGTACTCATCGGCGGCGGCGCCCGCGGCGTGCTGCGTTCCACCGACGGCGGGGAGCATTGGGATGTTGTGCTGAACGAAAACATCCTGGCCAAAAACACCACGCACATCAAGGACCGATTCGTCACCATCCTCGGCACCACGGACCCCACCCAGGACCGATTCGGCACCATCCTCGGCACCATGGACTCCACCAGGGGCCGTCCGCAAGGCATCACCAACCGCCTTCGGGCTTCTGCCGACGGCGGGCAGACCTGGCAGCGCATGGACCAAGCCCTGCTGCCGCTCCCGGGCGTATACGGCATGGACGAGTCCCTCTCGCAGGCGAAAGACATCTACGACATCGTGCAAGCGGGCGAGTTGCTGTTTTGCAGCTTTGATACCGGTGTTTTCCGCTCTTCCGACCAAGGCAAAAGCTGGACACGCGTGCTCCCCAACACCGGCAACAAGACGCTTCATTTGGCGGCCTCGGGCCAAACCATTTTTTTGGTGCTGTTTGACGGATGTTGATCAATTTGTGGTACTTTTCGGGCATGCTTTTCGTTTCTTTTTTCAAAAACATGCGGCTGTTGCCCCTCCTGGCGCTTCCTTTTTTGGCCTGGCTGCTGCCCCCGGTGCCGGAAGACGTTTCGGTGGGGTATTCTCCCGACAAAATCAACCTGGCTCTGCGCCGAACCGCCGACGGCCTGCTGCGCCAGTCGGGCGACAGCACCAGCCGCATCCCCGCCATCGAACAGCACCGTGCGGGCGTTTGGCGGGTACGCCTGGACGGGCCTTTGCGCTACGACCAGTTGCCGGCCCTGCTGCAAGCGTCGCTCGACCTGCACGGCGTCAAGCAGCCATACGACGTGGCGGTGCGCCGCTGCGCCGACTCCGTCATTGACCTGGGCTATCATCAACTTGATTTTCTGAAAGCACAAGCAGTGCCTTGTCAGGAGCGAGACATGCCCGAGGGATGCCATTTTATTGAAATCGCTTTTGCGGTGCCTGAAGGAGGAAAGCCGTTTGGGGCGGGACAAAGCTGGATGTGGCTGCTTTTTTTGGGTACCCTGGCCGGGTGCTGGTTGCTCTGGCGCCCCAAAACGGGGGCTTCTGCCGCTGCTGCCAGTGTCGAAGGAGCAGAAATGCTGTCATTTGGGCATTCGAGCCTCGATGTGGCCGGCCAGGTGCTTCACTGCGGTGGCGTGCGCCAAACGCTGACGTTTCGGGAAACGAAATTGCTGCGGCTTTTTGCCGCCAACCCCGACCGGCTGCTCGAACGCGGGTTCATCCTCCAGGCGGTTTGGGCCGACGAAGGCATTTTGGTGGGGCGCAGCGTGGATGTGTTTGTGTCGAGGCTGCGGAAAAAATTAGCGGCCGACCCGTCTGTCGCCATAGTGGCGGTGCATGGAGTGGGGTATCGGCTGGAAACAGGAAAAGCGGGATAGGTACATGGGCAACAGCAATGCCCTGGCGGCATACATTGCCTAACAGGCGCTACACCTGCTGGCCAAACGTCAGTAAATTATGGTCAGGATCAAGCATCGAAAATTCTTTTTGTCCCCAGGGTTTTGTGTGCAAGTGTCCCGCCGGATGTATGGTCAGGTTTTTTTCGAGGCATGACTGATAGAGGGCATCCACATCGTCGGTTCGGATATACACCTGCCCGTAGTTGTCTTCGGGAACCAGCTCAATGAATTCAAAAAAATGGATTTGGATGTTGTCTTTTTGAAGCATCAAATACCCGTCGTAATCGGCATCTCCGTATGCTTCAAAGCCCAGCCCGTCAACGTAGTAGTCTCTGGTGAGCGTTTTGTTGCGCATGGGGAGTTTGGGGTTGACTTGTGTGAGCATGGCGTCTTTTTCCACAAAGTTACGCGAGTGCGGATGGAATGGGGATTAAGAGCTTGTTCGGAAATCTTAAAACCGGGAGTCGTGTCTAACTTTGTTGTGACCAAACATCAAAGCAATGACCAAACAGTTCGAAGAACTAACCGACTCCCAATTGGCTGCAATATCCGTATTTTTCAACTTAAGATGCAAGCGTAAACTGGATTTGCGCAGCATCTGCAACGCCTTGTTGTATATGGTTAGGACAGGATGTCAGTGGCGAAATCTGCCGTCGTGCTATCCCCACTGGCGAGCAGTAAACTACTACTTTGAGAAATGGAAAAGCGATGGCACGATTCAACGCATTAATGACGCGCTCAATCAACTGGATAGAAAACGAGAAGGGAAAGACGACTTTCCTTCTTTGATGTGTGTTGATAGTCAAAGCGTTAAGCTTTCTCCCTTAATTTGGGAACATAGAGGACTGGACGCCAACAAGAAAGTCAACGGCCGAAAAAGACAGTTTTTGGTAGATAGTGGTGGACGCATTTGGCGTGTTTTGGTTCATGCGGCTCATCTGCACGACGGCCCTGCCTCGTGTCCAATTATGGACACTGTTTCGCAGATGAATAGCCGGTTGAAGAAAATACTTGGGGATGAGGCGTACAAAAAGACCTTTGCCTTAAGAATCGCTGAAGAAGGCATGGAATTTGAACGAGCATCCAAACCAGAATCTACCCGTGGATTTGTGCCCATTGCCAAACGCTGGGTGGTAGAAAGGACAATTGCATGGACAAATTTCTTCAGAAGAATCGTCAAGGATTACGAGTATACAGTATTATCTTCGCAAAATTGGATTATTTTGGCCAACTTGACCATTGTTTTGCAAAGATTATTCCCTTACGCAAAATAAAATTTCCGAACACGCTCTAAGGGTACAAAAAGTTTTGGGGTGGGGTTTGGTTTTGGATTTGGGGAACGTCAGACTGTGCAAAAACCACCTCTCACCCCAGAAAAAGCAGAAAAACCCC
>JBMOHO010000170.1:0-8420 GCA_049317805.1 Saprospiraceae bacterium | reverse complement strand
ACGACTCGCCTTTTTATTGCTGACGCTGCCTCTGTTGTCGGCTGCCCAAGGGCCACTCGACGGCTACCTCAAAGGAAAGGGGGTGCTGGACATCGCGCCGACTTTTTCATTCAATTCTGCAAACGTCTTTGAGGGCAAAGATTCACTGTACGATGTGCCCTTTCGGGGCAATACCTTGAGCCTGTTTGCCGAATACGGCATCACCCCTACCTTAGACGCCGTGTTGACCGGTTCCATGGTCTTCACCTCGGAACAAAGTGGCTTGCAAGATGGCGGCGTTTACCTGAAATACAGACCTTTATATAAAAAATTTACCAACCGCCATCAGCTGGGCTTGCTGCTGGGCAGTGGCCTGGGCTTTCCATTATCGGATTACGACCCCCTGTCCACCGGTGCCCTTGGTCAAAAGGCCGTCGTGCTGCCCGCAAGGGCAATAGCCCAGTGGGAAACGCCCTGGGGGCCATTTCTGAACGTCACCGGCGGCTATTCCTGGCGACTCGACAAGCTGTCGGCAGAAGACGTGGAGAAGGTTCAACAGGAAAACCCCGATTTTCAGCCTGTTGAACCCGAAAATTTTACCACCCTGTTGATCAAGGCAGGTTTTCCGGCCTCAAAATACTATGCCGACGCCTGGATTGAGTGGCAGCACACAAAGGGCGGGACTGACTACGTCCCGAATGTGCCGGACCTGCCCCAGGCCTACGGGGTATCGTACACGCAGGTAGGTGGCACGGTTTATTACTCCGAAAAGGGCAATAATGGCATTTTTCTCAGTGGCGGATACATCCTGAAGGGCCGCAATACCAGCCGGATCCGCCGCATCACCCTGGGAGCCGTGTTCAAATTTGGTGTGCGCCAAAATGGCACAGGTGCCAGTCATTTTGCCATACCCATGCCCATAGTTATGCCATGAAGGCGGCAGATGTTTGCGTGGAATGCGTTTTGAAGGGTATAGATCAAATACATCCCGTCATGTCTCCAAAAGCGCAACAGTTCTCTTTCCCCGCACAGTCGGATATACACTTTGATGATTTCATCACCCGCGACCGATGGAAGTTTGCCCAGCAGGCAGCCGTGGTACACTTGGGCGTACTCCCGCCAGCCAATGTGTATGAAACCCGCGAAGGGTTCACCATTGAATTGGTCTTGCCTGGTATATTGATGTCTGACTTGACTTTTGAAATTAAAGAAGGCCAACTGCTGGTGTCTTATACGCCGGATCAAACCGCGTTTGAGCCCATGAACCAGCAGCGCACGTGGCGCCAGGAGTACCGCATGCCGCCATTTCAACGCAGTTTCGACATACACCCCAATATTATCGAACCAGATTCCATGCATTTACATCTGGAGAACGGTATCCTCAGCATTGCCTTTATCAAAAGACCCGAACTGGAAGGCAAAATGCTGCCCATCATGCCCTTCTCCCTGAATTAGTGCTTGATCGGTATTCAAAATCCGATTGCCCTCACCAAGAGGATAGACAGGATGATGCCGATGACAATGGCAATGATGGTGAGCGCGCTGGTGCTGTCCTCTTCGGGCAGGTTGTCTTCGTCTGCGTCTATGGCTGCCTCGCCGAGGATGGCGCGGGCGCGCGGCGCATCCTCCGGACGCACATGCAGGCGCACCAGCAATTGCAAATGAGGCAGCACAGTTGTGGAGGCCATGTTGGCCAAAAAACACGGAATGCCTTGTGAGCGCAGCCGCGCGGCCGCTACCTGGGCCTCTAAAATGGAGTAATATTTGGCGACGACTTCGCCTTCGTTGCCGCCTTCAAAAAACCGGCCGTCGTCAAAGGCGAAGTCGTCGAGAATATCGGTACGTGACATAAAGCTTTACAAGCTCAACAGGAACCCGATTGTAAAGTTCGCATCCCAGTCGAACACAAACTGTTTGCAACCAGTGGCCTCAGCCACCGCTTTGTAAATATTAAGGCCGCATTCCTGTTTTTTGCCTTCTGCGGTGTACTCATTGGGCATTTTGAGCACCGTGTAGCGCTCCTTTCCGTTGCGCACCTGTTTGGCCAATTCGAAAGGCACCCCGCCGATGATGAAACAGGTAGAGCGCAGGCTGGAAGGCACTTGACCCGCTTTGGCTTTCACGTCGTTATAGACCGTGGCATCCGGGGTGTTGTCCTGAAAATATTTGGCACCGTAGCTGTCGAGCCCCTTGACGCTGCTGCCGGTCACCCACGAAATTTTGGTGTTGCCGGAGCCGATGTCCACTACAAACGACTTGGCGTCAAACGCACTGGGCATGGCAGATTTCAGCGCGTATTTGGCCTCTTGTTCAGGCGTGACCTCATTCACATTGTAGCCCATGCCCTTGAGCATGCCCGAAATTTTGGATGTCACAGGCACTTTTTTAGCGCCGGAGGAAATGACAAAGTGGATGTCTTTGGAAGCTACCCCGTAGGCGAGCATGTCAGCGATGTAGTTTTTAAGGCCGTTTTTGATGTCGGTGTCGGTGGCTAATTTTTCGTAGACCAGGCTGGCGCCGTATTCTGCTTTTTCGAGCTTCCAGTTTTTTGAGTTGTCTACAGAAATGATGAACGAGTTAAACCCTGTGGCACCCATTTCCACCACGCCTTTGAGTTTGCCGTTGACTGGCGCCGTGGGTTGGTAACGGAACGGTGTAGCGCTGCCGGAAGCGCTGCTGCCCGAAACGGGCGATTTGGCAGCCGCATCGCCCGCAGGTGCCGAAGCATCTCCGGTGGCATCGGTTTGGGTGTTGTTGGTTTGCTCTGTGGTGGCAGGCTGGTTGGCGCCGCCAAACATGCCGCTCAACTGGGGCAAAAAAGCGCGAACGGCAAAAAATACACCCACCACAATGGCTAAGGTGATGAGCAATCGGGAAAATCCGGTTAATCGTGCCATATTGGTTTTGTTGTTTTTGAACGAATAAGTTGCGCAAATGTAAAAAAAATGGTTGGAAGCCCAGCCCCTTGATCGCCGTCGGGGAAATGACGCATAGACGGAAGAATATCCAATTGAATATTTTTTTATCGCAAAACCATACGCGGTACCCTACCTTTGAACTGGTTTTTTTTGACGCACCCTAACAAGTCCTGACGAAAACATTTTACCATCCAACTGCATAACCAAACGCCCAATGCTTTCTGAACGTGTCCGCAACCTGTCTGAATCCGAAACCTTGAAAATGGCCCGCATGGCCCGTGAACTGCGCGCGCTGGGACACGATGTCATCAGCCTGAGCCTCGGCGAGCCGGACTTTGGCACCCCGCAACACATCAAAGCAGCAGCCTGGCAGGCGCTGCAAGACGGCTACACGCACTACACGCCTGTAAACGGCCTGCCCGAACTGACCAAGGCCATTAGCGAAAAATTTCAACGCGACAATGGCCTGGACTATCGGGCAGATCAGATTGTGGTGAGCAACGGCGCCAAACAAACGGTGTACAACATTTGCCAGGCCCTGATAGACCCGGGCGATGAAGTGGTGGTGTTTACCCCATACTGGGTGTCATACTGGGAAATCATCAAGCTGTCGGGCGGTGTGCCCGTACCGGTTTCTGCAGGCGTGGAGCAGGATTTCAAGCCCACACCCGAAGCAGTGTCCGCCGCCATCACCCCGCGCACCAAATTTGTCATTTTCTCCTCCCCGTGTAATCCTACCGGAACGGTGTTCACCCGCGAGGAACTCAAAACATATGCCGAGGCCATTGCCGCACATGAACACGTGCTCATTGTGAGCGATGAAATTTATGAGTACATCAACTTTACCCACGAACACGTCAGCATCGGCAGTTTTCCCATCGCCAAAGACCGCACCATCACCGTCAATGGCTTCGCCAAGGGTTTTGCCATGACCGGCTGGCGCCTCGGCTACATGGGTGCCCCAAAAGCCATCGCCGACGCCTGCACCAAAATACAAGGCCAGGTGACCAGCGGCGCTTCCTCCTTTGGTCAAAAGGCCGCCGCAGTAGCTTTGATGAGCGACTTGAAACCGACCATCGACATGCGCGAATCTTTCCGCGAACGCCGCGATGTGGTGGTGAGCATGCTGGAGGAAATACCCGACATACAATGCAACCGTCCCGACGGCGCGTTCTACGTGTTCCCCAACATCAGCAAATACTTTGGCCGCACCGATGGGCATACCACCATTGAAAACGCCGACGATTTTTGCGATTATGTCATGCAAAGCGCCTATGTCGGACTGGTGTCTGGTGCCGCTTTTGGCGATCCCAATTCTTTCCGCCTCAGTTACGCGGCTTCAGAGACCGAGCTGCGGGAAGCCATGCGGCGGCTGAAGGAGGTTTTGGGGAGGCTGCATTGATTTGGGATTTGGGATTTCGGATTTGGGATTTGGGATTTGGGATTTCGGATTTGGTTAAACAATCCTTAATGTAAAATAACGACAGATGGAGGGCGTACTGGTAGGACGTTTACTGATAAAATCCTACTGTTATGAAGCGCATCCTTTTTTCCCTTTTTGTGCTGTTGTTGGCCTTTCAGGCCCAATCGCAGGTGTCTTTTGGCGTCAAGTTCGGCGGCCATTCACAGCTCAACCAGCCAGGCAGCATTACCATTCCAACGCCTGACGAAGAGTTAAAATTCAGCGTGGACGACCTGAAACTCGGTTTTCAGTTCGGCGGTTTTTTGCGCATAGGCGACAAACTGTTCCTCCAGCCTGAGGTGTTGTTCAACACCAACCGAACGGATTACCGGGTCAGCAGTTTGGCTTTGGGCGACCTGGTCAAGTCTGAAAGTTATCAATACCTCGATTTTCCTTTGCTCGGCGGCTTTTCCGTAGGCCCATTCATGCTGCACGGCGGCCCTGTGGGGCATTATTTCCTCAGCAGCAGCTCGGAGTTGACCGATTTTGACGGCTACGCCCAAAAGTTCGATCAGTTTACCTGGGGCTGGCTGGCCGGTGTGGGCATCGGCCGCGGCCGCGTGCAACTCGACCTGCGCTACGAGGGCAATTTCAACAATTACGGCGATCACGTCCAGTTTTTCGGCGATTCCTACCATTTCAGCAACAATCCGGCGCGGCTGATGCTGAACATGAATGTGAAGTTGATCGGGAAATGAGGTTTAGGGAGGTTGTTTACCGCCTTCGGCGGGGTTTTGACCACAGAGGAGGGGAGGTTAAGGGAGGATTTGCCGCCTTCGGCGGGTTCTTTGACCACAGAGGAGGGGAGGTTATAAGGGAAGTTGTTTGCCGCCTTCGGCGGGGTTTTTGACCACAGAGGAGGGGAGGTTAAGGGAGAAAAATCACCCCCCCTTAACCTCCCCTCCCCTGTGGTCAATTTTTTTTCTTCCGAAGGAAGAGCAGATAATAAACCAATAATACACCGCCCCCTACACAGAGCAGCCCAACACTCCGAAATTCGAAATCGGTCTATTCTCTTTTCACCAGCACCACATACACCGGCAAGTGGTCGCTGTAACCATTGATGAACACGTCGAACGAATAGGTACGGAAAGGATAACCTTTGTAGCGGCCTTCGTCTTCGATGAGGTACGGTTGCCGAAACACGACGGACTTGAAATAGGCCCATTCTCCTTTGGCCTGGAGGTTGAGGAAAGACTTGGAGATGCAAATTTGGTCGAACAGATTCCAGGAATCGTTGTAAGCCAGGGTGCCGTTGCCTGCTTTATAATGTTCGTACATGGTGTTGAAAAAGCCGTCGTAGGCCAATTTGTCGATATCCACAGCCGCTTTCAGGTGTTTGGTGAGGCTTTTGTTGGTGGGGTCGTCGTTCAAGTCGCCCATCACAATCACGCGTGCCAGCTCATCGGTGGCGCGGATGCTGTCGGCCAGGGCCTTACACCGATCAGCAGCGGCGGCACGGGCCCAGGCACTGCCGCTCTCTCCCCCGCGGCGCGAGGGCCAGTGGCACACCATCACGTGCAGGGGCTGACCATCCAACTTGCCGCTGACGAGCAGGATGTCCCGCGTAAAATCGCGCTCCCCGTTTTGAGGATTGATGAGCACCACAGGCACAGAGCGGGCACCGTCTACTTTGAAATACTTGGACTGGTAGAGCAATCCGCAATCGATGCCCCGTTCATCCGATCCTTCGATGAGCACCACCTGGTAGTTTCGGTTGCGCAAGGCGGGTTGGCTGACCAGGTCTTCCAATACTTTTTTGTTTTCCACTTCAGCTACGCCCAGGATGGCCACCCCATCGGGCGTCAAGTCGGCGCCCAACTGGCTGATGACTTTGGCCATGTTGGCTTGTTTGGACACGTATTTTTCGGTGTTCCAGAGCAACTTGCCCTTCGGCAGGAAATCCGCGTCGTTGGTTTCCGGGCTGTCGATGGTGTCAAACAGGTTTTCCAGGTTGTAAAAACCGACACAAGCAACCTTGTATTCCCCTTTATCGCTTTTGGGCGTTTGGGCGGTGATGGGCTGGGCGAAGAAAAATGTGGCGAGCAATGTCGCGAACAGGATGTTTTGCATAAGGAGTGGGTAAAATGATCGCGCAAAAAACGTCAACTTCTGACATTTAGGGTGCGCTTTGCAATTAATTAACACAGCATTGTGGCAAGGGATTGGGCAGAGGCGTACTTTTGCACGCCTAAATTAATTGATTACCTGCCCCACCAGACCCTGACGGTCCTTTTTTGTATAAACCAAATAAACAATTCCCTTTTAATGTTCCAAAAAAGTCTGATGCTGAGCCTGTTGTTGTGTACAGCACTCACATCCCTTGCCCAAAACGCCACTTTGCGCGGCCGCGTCATTGATCCTGACAACAACCAGCCCCTGGGTGGCGCAACCGTGGTGCTGGCCAATACCGGCCGCATAACGGAGTCCGACTCCATCGGCAATTTCCAACTCAACGATCTGGAAGCCGGCAATTTTGCCGTGGTGGTTACCCGCAACGGCCATTACCCCCAGGAAACCGCCACCGAATTGATCGCCGGGCAGGTGACCAACATCGAAATTCCTTTGCGACGCGACATGAGCGCTCAAGGCCAGACCGGCGACATTCCTACCCTTTCACTGGACGACATTGAAGACGAAATTGGCGGCAACGGTGGCGGTGATGTGGCCAATTTGCTTGCAGCCAATTACGATGTGTACCGCAGCGTGACCAGTTTTGGCTGGTTCCCCTTCCGTTTTCGCGAACGCGGGTACGATTCCGACAATTTTCCCCTGCTCCTCAACGGCGTACCCGTCAACGACGCCGAAACCGGATTTGTTTACTACGGCGAGTTTGGCGGCCTCAACGACGTGCTGCGCAACCGCGAAAGCACCGTCGGCCTCAATGCTTCCGACTTTGCTTTTGGCGGATTGGGCGGTGTGAGCATGATCGACACCCGTGCCAGCCGTCAGCGCAAACAACTCCGCGTGTCTTACGCCTCCACCAACCGCATCTACCGCAACCGCATCATGGCCACCTACAGCACCGGTTTGATGCCCAAAGGATGGGCTGTGACGGTATCGGGCAGCAGGCGTTGGGCGCAGGAAGGCTATATTCCAGGTACTTTTTTCGACGGATGGGGATATTTCCTGTCTGTTGATAAAATAATAAACAAACGCCACGCCCTCAATTTCACCTTCCTGGGTGCCCCTACTTCCCGCGGCCGGTCTGCCGACTCTTACCAGGAGATGTACGACATAGCAGGAACCAACTATTACAACCCGCTTTGGGGCTTCTGGAACGGCGAAAAACGCAACTCCCAAGTGGCCTCCCAACACCAGCCCATCGCCATTCTTCGATACGACTGGACGCCCGACGACAAAACAGCCATCACCGCCGCTGTACACGCGCAAGGCGGCAAAAGCAGCTTTACCCGCCTCAACTGGCTCGACGCACCCCATCCCGCTCCGGATTTTAACCGCCGCCTGCCCAGTAGCCTGCTCGACCCGGTTCAACAAGCAGAGTGGACCAATTTGCTCAGCCAAAATGAAGAGCTGCGCCAGATCAACTGGTTCGAACTCTACGACGCCAACTCCCGCAATTTTACCACCGTCGAAAACGTAGACGGCATTGAAGGCAATAACTACAACATCAAGCGCGCCCTCTACATTGTGGAAGACCAGCGCTCCGACAGCTACGAACAAGGCGTTAATATTTATGCCCGCCACACCATGACGCCCCGCGTGACCCTCAACGGCGGCTTCCAGTACGCATGGTACACCGGCAAGAATTTCAAAACCGTCGATGACCTGCTCGGCGCTGAATACTGGCTTGACAATGACTTTTACAGCATCTTTGATCCTGTTGGAAACACCAGCGGTGCCCAGAGCGACTTGCAAAATCCGAACAACCTCATCAAAGAAGGCGAAACCTTCGGATACAATTACGACGAAAACATTCGCCGTGGCAATTTCTGGGGCCAGGGGCAGTTTTCGCTTCCCAATCTACAGTTCTTTGCTGCCGCCGACATCACCAACAATGTGTACTGGCGCACTGGATACATGCAAAACGGACGTTTCCC
>JBMOHO010000169.1:0-8475 GCA_049317805.1 Saprospiraceae bacterium | reverse complement strand
AATAATCAGCAATTTTACGGTCGTTTGCAAGCCGAGGCACCTTGTTTTGTCCGCCGAGCTTGCCTTCACTTTTCATGTATTCCCGAAAGGCATCGCGGCGCAAGGGCCGCACCACCAGCTGGCGCAGGATGTTGCCGCTGATCAGGTCGTCGTAATAAATATTCTGTTCGCGCAACCGCAGATCCACCGCTGCGGCGAAAGCCAGCAAGTCGGCCGGCACATTGTCAAACTCCACAAACCATTCATGATACGGCAACCCGCCTTCCGGCGGATTCACCTGAGGCGCCACGCTGAATTCCACAATGCGTATACCCTGCTCTTTGGCCACAGGCAACACCGATTCTTCCACTTCTTTGCCAATCACGTGTTCGCCGAAGGCCGAAATAAAGTGTTTGACGCGGCCGGTGACCACGATGCGGTACGGATTTAAGGACACAAACTGCACGGTGTCGCCGATGTTGTAGCCCCACAAACCGGCGTTGGTGTGCAGGATCAGCACGTAGTTGACGCCCATTTGCACACCACCCAGCCAAATGCGCGGAGGATTATCCAAATGGAAAGCGTCCAAAGGCACAAACTCGAAAAACATACCCGCATCTATGTTGAGCAGCAAACCCTGGCTCGGGAAGGCGTCCTGAAAAGCGATGAACCCCTCGGAGGCCGGATAAGTCTCCACGCTGTCAACTGCTCCTCCAACCAGCGCTTCCAATTTGGCGCGGTAAGGTTCAAAATTGACGCCCCCGTACACAAATACGCTATAATTGGGAAACAGTTCGCTGATGTTTTTCTTTCCACTGCGCGCCAGCAGCCGTTCGTAATACATCTGCACCCAGGGCGGAATGCCGGAGATCAGGCGCATGTCGGCGTGCAAAGTTTCGTCTACGATGCGCTCTACTTTTTCTTCCCAGTCGTCTATCAAATTGGTTTGCAAACCCGGCAACTGGTTGGTGCGCAGCCAGGCCGGCACCAGGTGGTTGCTGATGCCGCTCAAACGACCGGTGGGCACGCCGCCTACCGATTCGAGGGCCGGACTGCCGGAAAGGAAAATGATCTTGCCGTCGAGCCACGTCCCGTTGCCGGTTCGGGCAAAATAGTTGAACAGCGCGTCGCGGGCGGTGCTGAAATGGTGCGGGGTGCTCTCCCGGCTCATCGGGATGTACTTTGCCCCCGACGTGGTGCCAGAGGTTTTGGCAAAAAATCGGGGTTTCCCGGGCCACAGCACGTCGTTTTCCCCAGATTTAATGCGCTCTATGTAGGGCTTTAGCTCTTCATAATCGCGAATGGGCACCCGGACCGAAAAGTCGGCGTATCCGCGAATGGCGCTAAAATCATGGTCGCGCCCAAAAGCCGTATGCCGGGCTTTTTCCACCAACATCCGCAGCGTCTGTTCTTGCCGCTGCAATCCTTCAGCTGACCAGCGATTAATGGAGCGGGCCACCGCCCGGGCAAAAGGTCGAACCAACGCAGCGCGTAATCCCATGAAAACATTTTTGTCGCAAAATTCGTTTTTTTCCATGTCAATTCTGCCGATGTTTGCAAACAAGTCAATCCAACCTCTAAATATGGCTGTACTCAACATTCCTGACCAAAACCGCCAGATCACCGACCCCGACGAAATCCGTTCCTTTCTGGAAGCGCGCGGCGTATGGTTCGACCAATGGGAAGCCGGCGCCCCTTTAGCCGTAGATGCCGATCAGGAAACCGTCCTGGCTGCCTACAAACACGTGCTGGAGCCATTTATGCAAGCCAACGGCTACCACACCGCCGACGTGATCAACATCAACGCCAACACCCCCAACTACGAAGCCGTACGCAATAAGTTCCTGAGCGAACACCGCCATACGGAAGATGAAGTGCGCTTTTTTGTGGATGGTAAAGGGTTTTTCTGGTTTAACCTCGAGAACGGAACAGACCCGGTGTTCAACGTCATGTGCGAAGCCGGCGACCTCATCTCCGTGCCCGCCCATACGCAACACTGGTTCGACGCTGGCAAGGAAAATCCACACGTCAAAGCCATCCGCATTTTCATCGACCAGACCGGATGGGTGCCTCATTACACAGAATCGGGGATAGACAAGCGCTACAACCCCTCCTGACGCTGTTTGCACCGTTATATGTACCAAAAAAAAGAGCCCGGCTGCGACGTTTCACAACCGGGGTTCTCGCCTATGAAGCATAAGACATCTGAACCATGGGATGGTGGCCGCACGCGTGGGCGTACAGCGGGATAAATCGTCAAACCATGCGCAACGGGCAGGTGCGATAAAGCACCGTCAGGGTGCGCAGCAAAAGAGGATAGAGTGGAAACTTCCGATCGGGAACATGCTTTTCAGCCCTGTGCAGCTATGGCAGCGCTGTACAGGGTATGTTTGATGGCCGTATTACCCACGACGGGGCACGACACACATCACAAACACAGGTATGGAAAAGCGATCGGGAAACAACCGGGAGAAAAGCCGGAGAAACGCATTGTGCGTAATACAGGGAAGGAAATACCTGTTCATGGGATGACGGATTTAGTGAAACTATCGGTGTAAAAAAGGATTAAGGTCACTTCAATGGAAGCAAATGTAGTACCAAGTAGCCAACCCAACAAATTTTTCTTTCTTTTTTCGACCAAATGTCGGATACACGGCAAATGCAGAACATGATCCTTCAAATTATCTTTTGCAAGTTTGAAAAACCTGCTTTACGCTGAATGAATCAAGCCCCGGCATACCTTGCGAACCCTACTGCCCCAGCAATTCCCGAAGCAATTCCGGTTTATTGGCCAGCGCAGGGCATGCGGTGGCCACCTGCGCCATCACGGCTTTTTGATCCTCGGTACTCAACTTGCCATAACGGGCCATCAAAGTCGCTGTACAGGTTTTGGCCGATTCAAACTCGGTCTGTATGGCCTGTAAATTCAACACGGCGTTGGTGTCGGCCGACAACTGCTGGTTCCGATTGTTGAGTTCAACCAGGCCTTGCGTGCACTCACAATAAGCCTTGGCAATCACCTGGTTTTTGTCGACCGGTTTTTCTGGTTGGCAATACCAGAAACCAAGGCAGGCAACCATTACAAAGAGCATTTTTTTCATGTGTATGCGATGAGGTTGGTTGAAATACACGAATGCAAATGGTGCTAACCGGCGCTTGCGGGCCATGCAGCGTACAGCACCGGCCGGGAGGGGCTGGCGTCTAAGTCAAAAGCGGCCGTTTGCATGTTGAGCAGATATAGTCCGTCGGGAGCGTGGTCAGGCACGAAAATCAACTCCGTGATGGTGCAATGCAAACGGGTTTGTGCCGGATAGCGCCAAAAGGCGTGGTGCGCCTCCAGTTTTCCGCCGTCTCTTTCCCGGTCTACCGACGGCAAATCGAGCAACAAGTGTTCCACGCCCAGGTCGGCAAGCCATTCGGCGGCAGCGGCTTCCAGGTAGGCCGGATTGGTGTTCGTATAATGCATCTGTTTCTTCTCCGAATGGTTGGGCAAGGTACGCAGCACACAAGCCGGCGGCATTTGGCGGCCGTCCAATGCATCGGCGAGGAGCGCTTTGGTGATGACGCGGTCGCCGTCGGGCCGTTTTTCGGGGTAAATGCTGAGCAAAATGGCCGGAAAATGCGCAGCACGCAGGCAATCATTCAGCTTGTGCATGTGGGCGGCAATGTGGCCCACGCATTCGGTGTGGGTGCCGTTGCCGTGTGGATTGAAGCGGACATTGTAAAAATTGACGATGCCGCCCCGCGCCGTGCTGCCGATAAACCCGTCCATTTCGACCGGCGAGTATTCCACCGGCGGTGCCCAGAAACAGTTGACCCCGGCGTCGCCAGCCAGCAAGGGTATGCTCAAGTCGATGCCCTTGCTCAGGTCGGCCTCATAAAATTGCTGCGCAAAAGAAAAGCGTATTTGCATGGGTGTTGTAAGGCTTAAGCGCTTAATCAACCACCGTTACCTTGAGCATGTTGGTGCGGTGGCGGCGTTCGAGCGGCATGGAGCCGGTGTTCACAATCACATCGCCGGCCACCACTACACCGGCGTGTTTGAGGATTTCGGTGCAGTCGTTAAACGTTTCATCAGTGGTGGTAAACTTATCGTAGTAGAAACACTCCACGCCCCAAAGCAGGTTCATGGTGTTGAGGTTGTGCAGGCGGTCGCTGAACACATAAATACGGGCTTTGGGCCTGAAACTGCTCACCTTATATGCGGTGTAGCCGGAAGTAGTGGTGCCGACGATTGCTTTGGCGCCAATTTCTTCGGCCACCCGGCAGGCGTTAAACACAATGACATCGGAGTGAAACGTACGGGATTTGGGAATGGGCACCGGACGGCGCATTTCAATTTGAGGCCAATAGTGTTTTTCGGCCTCGGCTATGATGCGGGTCATGGCTTCTACCACCAGCACCGGGTGTTTGCCCACCGACGTTTCGGCGCTGAGCATCACGGCGTCGGCACCATCCAGTACGGCATTGGCCACGTCGGTCACCTCGGCGCGGGTTGGCGACGGGTTGGTGATCATGCTGTCCATCATTTGAGTGGCCACAATCACCGGGCGGGCGTACTGTATGCACAGCGAGACGATTTCTTTTTGCACCATGGGCAGGCGCTCAATGGGCATTTCCACGCCCAGATCCCCCCGGGCTACCATAACGCCATTGGTGGCTTTCACGATTTCGCGGAGGTTGCGAATGGCTTCCGGTTTTTCGATTTTGGCAATGATGCGGGCAGGATGATCGGCGGCGTCGATGTGTGCGCGCAACTCCTCAATGTCTTCGGCGCGGCGCACAAAAGACAGGGCAATCCAGTTGACTGGCTGGGTGAGGATGAAAGCAAGGTCCACCAGGTCTTTTTCTGTCAGGCAGGGCAGTTTAACGTTGGTATCGGGGAGGTTGACCCCTTTGTTGCTGCTCAATACGCCGCCGTAGAGGCATTTGAGCTTAACGGTGTCTTTTTTATTGGTTTCCACCACCTCAAACACCAGCTTGCCGTCGTCCATCATGATGCGTTCGCCCACCTCGCAATCTTCGGCGAACTGTTCGTACGACATGTAAATTTTTTCGCGGGTACCGATCACTTCTTCACTCACGAGGGTGATGATGTCGCCCGATTCGAGGGGCAAAGCGTTGTCCTGAATTTTCCCGACGCGCAGTTTTGGGCCTTGCAGGTCGGCGAGGATGCTGATGTGGGTATTGAACGTGATGTTGATTTTCTGGATGTGCTGGATGACCTTCAGGTGGTCTTCGTGTGATCCGTGGCTGAAATTGAGGCGAAACACGTCAACGCCAGCCTGGGTAAGCGCCAGCAAGTTTTCGTAGGAGCTGCATGCAGGGCCCACAGTCGCTACAATTTTGGTGTTTTGCATGTGAATTCCATGTAGAAATCCAGTAGGCGTATTAATAGCCATCAGGTTACTGGCTTCGGCAGGTGTCATTTGAGCAGTTTATAGTGTGCATTTTACAATAAGTAAGCGCGAAACAAAATTACGACAAACAAACGCCATAAACAAATGTTGATCGCACAAAGGCCGCAATGGAGAGGCAAATGTCTACAATACGGTTAAGATTTTGGGCATAAAGGGTAGGTTTGCCATAGAATTGACAAAAATTTAAACAAGGAGAAAGCGGCGGCAATCGCCCTTGCAAGAATAAAAACGGGTAAAAATTTTTTTTTCCGTTGGGATCGGCGTTTCTTTGCACCTCGAAAAAGCCATTTTTTTCACCTAAAGTTCAGACTTAACATGGCAACTGTAGCCGAGCGCGTTAAAAAAATCATCATTGATAAATTGGGAGTTGAAGAAGCTGACGTAACCACTGAAGCCAATTTCATTCAGGACCTTGGTGCCGATTCACTGGATACCGTTGAATTGATCATGGAATTTGAAAAAGAATTCGATGTCTCTATTCCAGATGAGCAAGCCGAAAAAATCACGACTGTCGGTCAGGCTGTTGCCTACCTTGAGTCCCAGGCCAGCGCTTAACCCGCAGCATGTTGTTTATACATGCCCCACAAACTGCGTTTAACATGAGTCATCCTGTGTGGTAAAGGATGGCTCATGTTTTTCTTTATTGATGCTGGCTTGTTGCAATACATCGGTACACAATAAAGGAATTGTGTACATTTGCAGGGCTATTTCTGCCGGACGGTACCGGCGGGTCTTCTGTTTTAAGCGCAAACTTGTATGAAACGAGTTGTTGTGACCGGCCTTGGTGCCCTCACCCCCATTGGCAATACCCTTGACGCTTATCGCGCAGGTCTGCAAAACGGACTTAGTGGTGCCAATCTGATCTCTCTTTTTGACGCTTCCCTTTTCAAAACGAAGTTCGCCTGCGAGCTCAAAGGCTTCAACCCCGAAGAGCACATGGACCGAAAAGAAGCCCGTCGGCTCGACCGCTTCACCCAGATGGCCATGGTGGCTGTTGATGAAGCCATTCAACACGCCGGGTTCGACATGGAAGCGCTTGACAAAGACCGCGTCGGAGTCATCTGGGCTTCGGGCATAGGCGGCATGGCTACCCTGGAAAAAGAAATTGAAGAACACGTTCTGGGCAACGGCATACCCAAGCACAACCCGTTCCTGATCCCCAAAATGATCACCGACATCGCCGCCGGCCAAATTTCCATCCAATATGGCTTCCGGGGCATCAACTACTGCACGGTGTCGGCCTGCGCGTCTTCTTCGCACGCCATCATGAATGCGTTTGATTACATCCGGCTTGGCAAGGCCGACGTGATCGTTTCCGGCGGTTCAGAGGCGGCCATCAGCAAAACCGGCGTAGGGGGATTCAACTCCATGAAAGCCCTCAGCGAACGCAATGATGATTTCCTGACGGCCTCCCGCCCTTTCGATAAAGACCGCGACGGTTTTGTGCTCGGCGAAGGTGCCGGTGCCCTCATCCTCGAAGAATACGAACACGCCAAACGCCGCGGGGCCACCATGTACGCGGAAGTGGTGGGTGCCGCTGCATCTGCCGACGCATACCACATCACTGCGCCGCACCCGGAAGGCTTGGGCGTCATCAATGTCATGCGCCTGGTGCTCCAGGACGCTGGCATGAACCCCGAAGACATAGACTACATCAACGTACACGGCACGTCCACTTCCCTGGGCGACGTGGCTGAGCTAAAGGCCATTCAAAAGGTTTTTGGCCACAAAGCATACGACCTCAACATCTCTTCCACCAAAAGCATGACCGGTCACCTGCTGGGGGCCGCCGGCGCGGTGGAAGCCATTGCCGGCATTTTGTCCATGCTCCACCAATTTGTACCGCCAACCATCAATCACTTTACAGACGATCCGGAGATCGACCCAAACCTGAACCTCACATTCAACACCGCCCAGGAACGCCCCATCCGGGCCGTGTTGAGTAATACGTTCGGTTTTGGCGGCCACAATGCTTCGGTTATCCTCCGAAAAGTGTGACCATGCATATCAAACCGTTCTTATGCCCGTGCGATCCGTCCGACGATTTTACAATTATTATTTTCATCCGGACAAAGAGCTGGCACGCCGCCTGCGAACCCTCCTGGGGTTCACACCGGCGTATCTATCCCTTTTCCGCTTAGCCTTTTTCCACAAGAGCAGCATAAGTGCGGGCGATTACGCCATCGCCAACAATGAACGCCTCGAATTTCTCGGCGATGCCGTGCTCAGCACCATCGTGGCGGAATACCTGTTCAAAAAATACCCGGGCATGGATGAGGGCTTCCTCACCAAAATGCGCTCCAAAATTGTCAAACGCAATTCTTTGGATGAAATCGCCGACCGCATGGGCCTCGACCTCATCCTCAGCGACTACAACCAGACGCGCATCTCCAAATCGATGCTCGGCAACGCGCTTGAAGCGCTCGTCGGCGCCATTTACATCGAAGTAGGCTACAACAAAACCAAACAGTACATCATCCAGCGCATCCTGCGCCGTTACTTAGACATACACGAGCTGGAAAGTTTTGACGACAACTACAAAAGCCAACTCCTGGAATGGTGCCAGAAAAACGGCCTCTCCGTCGACTATAAAGTGCTGGCCAAGTACAAGAGCGACAAACGCGACAAGTTTAAGGTGGCCGTGATGGTCGACGGCAAAAAAATGGGCGTGGCCGACGATTACAACAAGAAAAGCGCCGAACAATTGGCCAGCGAACGCGCCATGTCTGCTTTAGGCATCCTCATGGGCAAAGACGGCAACCCCAAGCCGGCGGCAGCGTCTTTGCCGGACGAAGCAGGCGGCATCGACCCATCGATGCTGATTAACCCTTAACGAGGCGGTTGTTTTCGTCTGGAAAAACAGCAATCGGTTTAAATGTTTTGGCCTCCTCCGGCGTGAGCAGGGCGTAGGAAATCAAAATAACCACATCGCCCACCTGTACCCGACGCGCGGCAGCGCCGTTGAGGCAAATGACGCCGCTGTCGCGTTCGCCCCGGATGGCGTACGTTTCGAAGCGTTCGCCATTGTTGTTGTTTACAATTTGCAGTTTTTCGCCTTCAACAATGTTGGCGGCTT
>JBMOHO010000168.1:0-8534 GCA_049317805.1 Saprospiraceae bacterium | reverse complement strand
TCGATCATGGTTTCTGCTTTCACATAACCGGCGGTATTGGTAAAATTGACCTTGATGCGGTCAAAGATGCGGTCGGCGCTGCGTTGGTCGGAGGCATTCACGACAATGGTGATGTCAATTTTAACCCTGTTTTCACTCCAGGTTTTTATGTTTAGCTTGCCATACTGGTTGTAGAGGGCTGCCATGCCGTTGGCGGTAGTACCGAAGTCCCTGTTGATGGTACGGGTAAATTCCTGATCGGGGCAGGTAGCCAGGGCATGTGAAGCGGGGAGGAGCAAAGCAAAAGCCATCAGGCAAATGCTCCATATCCGGGTTGAATTACATGCGGTCAATGTCATCATCCTTGCTGTTCGGGTTTTCGTTGTTGTGTTCCAGGCGATCAAGCACGCGGTCGAGAATGGCGGCTTTCGCTTTGTAATTTTCCAGGAGGGCGCGCACTACTTTTTCGCGGTTGGCAGGGGGCACCTGCCCGAGTTCTGTGCGCAGCTCTTCCATCATGTGGTCTAATTGTTGGAGGTCTTGTGCAACGCCTTCATCTTCGTTTGCCGTGAACTGCTGCAGTTTTTGTTGTTTGAAATGGATGTCGCGCCTGTAATACTGTTCCATTTCTGCAAATTCCGGCGCGATGAGGTGCAGTGCTGCATGGTCAGATGCCGGTGTGGGCTGTGCTTTAAACCACATACCGATGCCAACGCCACTGAGCAACAAGGCCAGTCCTGCTGCGATGCGCAAGAGGCGGCGGCTCCACGTAAGGTTTTGGGTTATGGTTTTTGGGGCCGATGATTTGGGTGCGGCGTCGAGGTGCGTTTGCAAGGTATTCCAGGCGCCTGCGCTGGGTTGGGCTCCATCGAAGTCGTCCCGGTGTTGCCGGATAAACTGTTCGAGCGTATCCCGGGGGCGTCCTTTTTCATCTAATTGAAGCGAGATGGCGTTCCAGATGCCCGCAGACGGGGTGGCGGTATCGAGCAGCGGACGGTTGCACAGCAGGGAGCGTTCCAGGGTGTCGGCTGCAGGCAGGCGGTCCAGGAGGCGGTCCAGCTCGCCCCAGCCGTGGTTGTCCGGCGGCGAAGCGTCCAGCGCCTCGCGGTGGCGTCGGATGAATGCTTCCAGGTTATGATCGATGCTGTTCATGTGTTGTGGTGGATGAAGCTGTTCAGGACTGCAGCATGCCGCGCAATTTTGCTTTGGCCCTGCTGTATTGTGATTTTGACGTGGCCTCCGAAATCTGGAGGATTTGTGCTATTTCTTCATGGTCATAACCTTCCACTGCGTAGAGGGAAAACACGACCCGGTAACCGTCGGGAAGTTCGCCGATGGCACGGTTGATGCGTTCTACGTTGTATTCGGGCTCAGGTGGCGCATCCTCTTCCGGTAACCGGTCGAAACCGGCGGTCAACTCTTGTAAGGTCAAGCGTCGACTTTTCAGGAAGTTGATGCATTTGTTTATGGTGATGCGTTTGATCCAGGAGCCTAAGCTGCTTTCAAAGCGGAATGTGTCTATTTTGGCAAACACTTCCATAAAAACACTTTGCAGCACATCCTCGGCATCGTGGGCGTTTTGCAGCATGCGCAGGGCGGTGTTGTACATGGCCCTTGAATACAGGCGATACAAATCGTACTGCGCATCGCGGCGCCCTTCCCGGCAACGCAACACTAAATCCTGATGGGTTGGTGTTGCCTCCATGAAATGGTTTGGATAAAAAGACAAAGGAAATGTTAAAGGGTTGCATATTCCGCATTCCGCTATCTTTGCGCAAAAATAAAACCATGTTCTTGCGCACCTGCGTCCTCTTTGCCTTTGTTCTTGGCGCCCACACCATCGTCAACGCCCAACTTGACGATGACCCGCGCAAAATTTTCCGCGAACTCCGCGACCTGGAGGGTTCCTGGTTTATGCCTACCGACCGCGGCGACCGCATTGAGGAGTGGTCCCTTGAAAACGACAGCACCCTGGTGGGTACCCGCTTCCGCATACGCGACACCGATGGCGACACCATCATCCTCGAAGCCGTCCGCATCGAACTGCGCGACACCAGCATCCTGTTCTCCAGCGTCGCCCGCAACCAAAACAACAACCAACCCGTGGTATACCGGCTCACCAATGCCGATTATGAAGGCTATTTGTTTGAAACCACGCAAATCGAAAACCCGCAAACCATCAACTACCGCCTGTTTGGTAACCGCGAAATCCAGATCAATACCGAAGGCAAAAAAGCTGGCCGAACGGTGACGGAAGAATTGGTGTACGAACGCGAATTCTCCAAAAGCTCCATGGAATTCCGCGTAAGGGCGGGCGCAAATGTGTTCAACATCGCCAAAACCGGCTCATTTCAGGCCGATGACGCCAAACCGGAATTTGGCTGGCGACCCGGATGGGAATTGGGCACCGGTGTGGCCTTCAAGGGACAGGGCGGCTACTTCGCGCTCAACATCGACGTGTCGCTTATGGGCAAAAACGCCGACGTCACGTCTGCTTTTACATCCATTGAAGACACGACCTTCACCCAATACGTGCGCAAAGGCAACTACCGCAGCACCTGGATTCAGGCCGCTTTTTTACCCGAATTCTTTCCTGTGCGCGAAGGCCGTTTCTCCATCATCGCCGGCCCGTACATCGGTCGGCTCGTCAGCCTCAAAGCCAAAGGAACCATCATGCCCGAAGAAAACAGCGAGCTGTTTGAAACCAACAACGACCTGAATAAAACCGACTTCGGGATCATCGGCGGGCTCCAATACCGCTTTTCATTCGGAGAAAAGGACTTCGGCAGCCTCGTGGGCCTGCGCACCAGCATCGGCTTCAAAGACCTCGATAACCTGTACGACCGCGGCTGCGACAACCCGGCCTTCTGCAACGGACAATTGTTCTTCCGCGGCGTGTCGTTTTACTACTCTATGAACCTGCTGAAGCTGTAAACGTGGCCAAAGCCAAATTCTATACCGTCTGGGAAGGCCACAAACCCGGCGTGTACGACAACTGGACCGACGCCAAACGACAGGTAGACGGCTACCCGCAAGCCAAGTATAAAAGCTTTGGCTCCCGACTCGAAGCTGAGACGGCCCTCAAGGGCAACTATTGGCAATATGTGGACAAAAAGGCACCTAAACTCATTCCCACAGGCGTTCAAGGGGCCGACATCCGCGTGCCCAGCGTTTGTGTAGACGCGGCTTGCAGCGGCAATCCGGGCGACATGGAATACCGCGGGGTAGACATCCAAACCCGCACCCAGTTGTTCCACCAGGGCCCGTACCCGGAAGGCACCAACAACGTGGGCGAGTTTTTGGCCATTGTGCACGCCCTGGCCATGCTGGCCAAAGAGGGCAAACCACAAATGCCCATTTACACCGACTCCCGAAACGCGATGCTGTGGATTAAAGCCAAAAAATGCCGCACCAAACTGGAGCAAACAGCGCAAAATAAACCCCTTTTTGTCCTCATCGACCGGGCCGAACGCTGGTTAGCCATGAATACGGTGACCAACCCGATTCTGAAATGGGAAACCAAATTGTGGGGCGAAATTCCCGCGGATTTTGGAAGGAAGTGATTTGGTGTGCGAAGTATTCAATCACATATCTTTGCCAAACAAAACAAACGCACTCTAACCATGGTCAAATTACTCATTCGCGCAGGCCTGTTGCTCCTCGTCGGCATCCTCGTCTACAATTTCTTTTTCGGCAACAGTGCAGAGAAAGCACAATCGCGCCAGATTTTCGGAGAAGTCAAAACGCTCGTCGGCTCAGTAGCCAATCTGGTCAAATCCGAAAAAGGAAAATTTGACGCCGGCAAATACAACGGCATTTTTGACAAACTCGATGGCGCATTCGATAGCCTGCGCAAAAACGCTGATAAGCTCGACCCCAAGTTAATCAGCGAACTGGATCAGTTGGAAAAACGCAAAGCCGAACTCGAAAGGGAACTTGGCGGCATCCAAAATGGCGACCAGGAACTCGAAAAAATGAACGCGCCGCCGCCTGCCGGAAAACGGGGCATCGCCAAAACCGATCCAAAAGCCGAACAAGCCAGGGCGCAAAAAAACACAGACCAAAATCGCCGCAAAGAAGACCTTCAGCGTGAACTGGATCAGCTGATCCAGGATACAGACAAGCTGCTGCAAAAGGCCATGGAATAGGCGATTCTTCAGATTTTTTCTGCATCTTTGCGGTCTTTTTGAAACTGACCCATGATTGAATCGCTGGAGCATTTGCTGGGCACCGACTGGCAGAATGCGCTGATTATTGTTTTAAACCTGATCCTGATTGAAAGCTTGCTTTCGGTAGACAATGCTGCTGTGTTGGCTACTATGGTGATTGACCTGCCAGAGCCCCAGAGGGCGCGTGCGCTGCGCTATGGCATCATTGGCGCTTATGTTTTTCGGGGCTTAAGCCTGTATTTTGCCGCCTGGCTCATTCAAATTTGGTGGCTCAAACCATTGGGCGGCCTGTACCTGCTTTATTTAGCGTACGACTTTTTCCAGAGCCGCAATACGCCGGAGCCAACAGACGATACCTTAAACAAAAAGGACAAGTGGTTCTACCGGTACACGTTGGGGTGGATGGGGCCGTTTTGGTCAACCATTGTGGCGGTAGAAGTAATGGATATGGCTTTTTCAATCGACAATGTATTTGCGGCTGTGGCTTTCACAGACAGCATTGTGCTCATTTGCACCGGTGTGTTCATCGGCATCCTCGCCATGCGCTTTGTGGCGCAGTGGTTTGTGCGGCTTATTGAACGGTACCCCATTTTGGAAGTCAGCGCCTATGCCGTCATTGCACTGCTGGGATTCAAACTTATGTTGGCCATACCTGTTCATTATTATCCCCGGTTGGAGTGGTTGGAAAGTGAAAAAACAGACCTGATCATCAGCGTGGTCACAGCGGCTTTCTTCTTTGTGCCTGTGTTGTTTGACCGATTCATTACGCAAAAAAAGGCTTAACCCATGGTTGAATTTGCCCGCCGAACCTTAGACAACGGCCTGCGCGTGCTGGTGCACGAAGACCCCTCCACGCCCCTGGTTGCCGTAAACATTCAATACGATGTGGGTTCTCGCGACGAATCGCCCGACCGCACCGGATTTGCCCACCTGTTCGAGCATCTTATGTTCACCGGCAGCCGTTCGGCACCCGATTTTGACGATCCCCTGCAACGCGCAGGTGGCGAAAACAACGCTTACACCACCAACGACTACACCACCTATTACGAAATCCTGCCAGCCGACAACCTCGAAACAGCCCTTTGGCTCGAAAGCGACCGCATGCTGGCCTTGAAAATCACCAAAAAAGCCTTTGATGTTCAACGCAAAGTGGTGATTGAAGAATTCAAAGAAACCTGCCTGAATGAACCTTACGGCGACAGTTGGCACCACCTCTCTGAACTCATGTTTCAGGTGCATCCCTATCGTTGGCCGGTCATCGGATTGAATATTGAGCAACTGAAATTGGCCACGCACGACGAAGTGCGCGCTTTTTATGAACGGTGGTATTGCCCAAACAACGCTGTGTTGACCATGGCTGGCCGCATCAAAGCCGACGACGGTTTCCGTTTAGCCGAAAAGTGGTTTGCAGG
Organism: Saprospiraceae bacterium; assembly: GCA_049317805.1. Lineage (GTDB taxonomy): Bacteria > Bacteroidota > Bacteroidia > Chitinophagales > Saprospiraceae > M3007. The sequence continues at coordinate 2,974 of JBMOHO010000168.1, read as the reverse complement.
CATACCACCCGGCCCTTCCATTCAGCGCCAATTGCCGCCCGAACCCGAACAAACAACAGCGCGTCGGAAGGTCGTTCACGCAGATGTGCCCATGCCCCAGGTTTTCCTGGCTTTTCGCACGCCTGCCCGCCTCGACCCGCAGTTTTATCCTTGCGACATGCTGACGGATGTACTTGCCCAGGGGCCGTCTTCCCGTTTGTACCAGCACCTGCTGAAGGAACAACAGCTGTTTTCGTCCATCGATGCTTACCTGACCGGCAACCATGATCCAGGCTTGCTGGTGGTGGAAGGCCGCCCGGCAGCCGGCATTTCGCCAGAACAAGCCATCGCCGCCATCTGGGCAGAATTAGACGACCTCTGCGCCCAGCCTGTCCCGGAGCGGGAATTGCAGAAAATAAAACACCGTTACGAAAGCACCGTGGTATACGCCGAAACCAGCGCGCTGAACAACGCGCAGCACCTGGCCTATTACGAAAGCCTTTGTCAGGCAGAATGGCTGAACGATGAAGTTGATGTATACCTGAATCTGCGCCCGGAACAACTCCACTTCACTGCGCAACAAATGTTCCGAAGGGATCAGGCAGGTGAATTAATTTATTTGCCTAAATAACACATACGCCCGGTCACGCGCTGATGGCTTACTCTGGTTCCAGCAAGGGCAGCAACACTTCAACACGCGTGCCGGTTTCGCGCCCCTCGGAGTAGTCGCTGCGGTCAAATATGCGTATGTGTTCTTTGGTGGTGTTTTTCTGAAGGCTGTGCAAGAGGCGAAGGCGTTCGCGCGTGATGTCCATGCCCCTTGAGCGGTGCTCGGTGTAAAAAGGCTGGTGTTGCAGTTGTTCTTCTCGTCCGCGGTTGTAGCCAACCCCGTCGTCTTCTAAAACTGCTTCCAGCGTATTGGCATGAGCCGACAGCGAAAACGAGATGCGCAAAGTGCCTTTTTCGCGGCTTTTAAGACCATGTTCGATGGCATTTTCGACAAAGGGCTGCAAGATCATGGTTGGTATGTACAGCTCCGACGTGTCGTGCACATCGGGCGTATGAAAACTGAATTCCAATCGGCCCCGAAAGCGCAGTTTGTTGTTGATGTCGAGGTAGCGCTCCAAAAAGTCGATTTCCTGTTCCAGGTCAACCACCTCTTTTTCCGAATAGTCAAGCGTTTGGCGCATGAGCAGGGCAAATTTCGCCAAATAACTCACGGCTTCCTCGTTTTTAGCCGAAGAGATAAGGCCTTGTATGGCATTTAAGGCGTTGAACAAAAAGTGCGGGTTCATTTGAGCGCGCAAGGCGCGGGCTTGCAAGCCGGTCACCATCAGCTTGGCCAATTGCGCTTCCCTCCGGATGCTCTCGAGTTGATGCCGGGCTTCGAGTTCTTCCCGCTCGCTGTCGCGCACGCTTTGCAAGTGAAAAGCCTGCAATTCGGCGGCGCGGAATTGCCAGCGATAAGCATCGGGATAGTGGCCCAATTCGGCGTGTATGCCCCCCAGCAGCTGGCAAACTTGCCCGAGGTGCTGGGCGTCGGTGCCTTTCTCGCCATACGCGTACGCCTTTTCGAGGGTTTTGGCGGCCGCCGGCAGGTTGTTTTCCCGCGACAGGAGTTCGGCGCGAAGCCGCTCTATTTTGGACAGGTTGGTAAAATCTGCCGGTTTGGTGTGGGGGATAAACTGATTGGCCGCTTCGTCGTACAGCTTCAAGGCTTCCTCCGGGCGGTTTTCCAAAAAAGACAGGATGCCAAGGTTGGCCAGGGCCAGGGCGCGCACCTCCGGATCGTCGGCTTCGGCAATGTACAACACCCGCTGAAAACACTGGTAGGCCTGGGTATTGTCAGAGCGTGCCAACGCCGTTCTGCCGGCGTTGAGGTAATGCCAGGGCAAACGCGGGCGCAGGTTGTGGATTTCGACCAAAGGCAGCACTTCCAGGTAAGCGCGCAAGCTTTTGTCCTCTTCGTCAAGTCGCAAATACAGCTCCCCCAATCCACTCAGCACCAGCGAAAGCAGGTAATAGTCTTTGAGCGACGCCTGCTCGCCAAGATTTTTCAGTCCTTTCTCCGCTTCCAGCAGGTTTTGCAAGGCTAATCGAAGGTTTCCCAGATGGAGGTACAGAAACCCCTCTCGTCCGGCCAAATGGGCGCTCAGGCGCGGGTTGGGGTGTGCAGTGAGGTGGTGCCGCGCTTTGTCGAGGCTTTCCTGGGCTTTTGCCCATTGGCGCATGTTGAGGTGCACGGCTGCTGCGTCAATGGCGGCGTCGGCCAGGCCGTTTGGATCGGTTAAGCGTTCACAGATGGCCACCACACTTTCCAGATGGGCCAACGAGCGGTCATAGTGGTGCCACTGGTTTTCCAGAAAAGCGCCCATGCGGTGATAGGTGAGCCGAATAGGGTATGGGATATCGGGCGCGTCAACCGCAGCCAGGGTGTCCAACAGCGCTCGGGCGCGCTCAAAGTCGGTAAACGCCGCTTGTTCCAAATCAACACACACCGCCTCTAATGCTTTTTTCCGTGCAATTATCATGCGGCGAAAATACAACCGGGCGGTTGTTTGAACCCAGGAACCTTTAGCGCTTGTTGAAAATGTTGATCAAGCGTTAAGCCTCGTCATCTCCATCCGGGTTTTGGATGGGTTTTAAGCGGTATTTTGTTTTTTCAACGGGTTTGAGCTTTTTTTTGCGCTGGTTTTCCTGTTGAAAATCGCGGGGTTCCGCTTTACGGGGTTCTTGCTTTTGGTTCTTTTCCCAATGTTTCATGGCGAAAAAGAAATTGAAGGGCTTTTAGATAAGGTTTGGATGATGTGGGCAAGCGCAGGGGTAAGCGGCTGTGCTTACCCCTAAACGCCACACAAAAGTACCTCATTTATCCGATAAAGCAAGGCCTCCAAACGTTAAGTTTTCATTTTCGAGGATACCTCCGGTTTGCGCCATAAAGAAACCAGAATGCCCAACAACAGCAAACCGGCAATGACGCCCAAAGAAAGACCAA
>JBMOHO010000167.1:0-8536 GCA_049317805.1 Saprospiraceae bacterium | reverse complement strand
GCCAACTGCTATGTGTACAAGCAGATCATCAAGATCATTGACACACAGGATCCGATCATCAACGCCTGCCCAACCGCTCCGGTGGTGGTTGGCGACCTGACGCCGAACGATCCGCAGTTCTACAACGCCAACTACTTCTGGGATCCGATCGTAGAAACACACGACCTGTGCGAAGCGCCAGGCGAGCTTACGGTGTCTGCTACCGATTTATGCTCGGGCACTGACCTGAATTTCAGCTACCTGTTGTTCATCGACATTGACCAGAACGGCTCGATGGAAACGGTGATTTCAAGCAACAACCTGCCAGGCTTCAACAACATCAACGTAGGCAACGCTGCCAACCAGAACTTTACAGGCGGTACGCCAAGCGCTTTCGACTTCCGTCCGGTACCCGCAAACCAGAAATACGGTTTTGCCCTGCAAACCACCGTTAGCGGCAAAAACAAAACCGCCCGCGTGGCCTGGAATACGGCACAGTCGCCCGGCAGCTATGTAACGCCACAGTTCCCGCACGGTCGCCACAAAATCAAGTGGATTGTAAACGACAACTGCGGCAACGAATCGGTATGCGAATACATCATCGAAGTAAAAGACGGCAAAGCACCTACAGTAGTGTGCATCAACGGCCTGAGCGTGAACATCATGCCTACCGGTATGATCACACTTTGGGACACCGACTTCCTGAAATACAAAGAGGACAACTGCACCCCTGCCGATAAAGTCATCACCGGTATCCGCCGTGCAGGTGCCGGTACAGGTTTCCCGCGCGACGCTCAGGGCAACCCGATCAAGAGCATCACATTTGATTGCTCGCAAACAGGCACGCAGTTCGTGGAACTTTGGGCTGAAGACCTGGCCGGTAATGCCGACTTCTGCCAGACGTTCCTGAATGTACAGGATCCGAACGGCGTTTGCCAGCCAGGCAACAAAGCCTCGGTGGCCGGCGCTGCCAAAACCGACTTTGGTAACCCCGCGACTGGCGTTCAGGGTGTCGACATGGACATCACCGGCGCAGGTGTCAACGGTGCAGCCCCGATCAACCTGGTTTCTCAAACCAACAACCAGGGCGCGTTTACCTTCATCGCCCTGCCTGTGACGGGCAACTACAACCTCACGCCTGAGAAAGACACCGACCCGCTTAACGGCGTATCGACGTATGACCTGGTGCTGATCAGCAAGCACATCCTGGGCCTCGACCCGCTGAAGACCCCGTACAAAATGATCGCTGCCGACGCCAACAAATCAGGCTCGATCACCACGTACGACATCGTAGAGATCCGCAAACTGATCCTCGGCATTTACAGCAAACTGCCAAACAACACCAGCTGGCGCTTTGTAGACAAGTCGTTCCAGTTCCCGAACAACGACAACCCGTTCCAGACAACCTTCCCCGAAACGATGACCATTGCGCCACTGCTCGCAGGCGGCTACAACAATGCCGACTTCGTGGGTGTGAAAGTGGGTGACGTCAACGGAACGGCCATTGCCAACAACGCTGTAAGCGCCAACGACCGTTCTGCCGGCGACCTGTACTTCGACGTACAAGACCAGCAGGTGAAAGCCGGCGAAGTGGTTACCGTAGCCTTCAAAGCTGCCGACGCCACTGCCGCCTACCAGTTCACCATGAACCTGAACGGCCTTGAAGTGGTGGATGTAAACCTGAACGACGACAACTACGCGGTATTTACCGACGCCATGACTTGCTCGGTAGACGACCACAACGGCGCATTTGAAGTCACCTTCCGTGCTACGCAAAACGGCACCCTGAGCAACATGATCGCGGTGTCTAACCGCATCACCAAGGCAGAAGGCTACACCGAAAACGGTGAACGCCTTGAAGTGGCTTTCCGCTTTGACGGCAACACCGTAGCTGGCGCAGGATTCGAACTGCTGCAAAACGTACCGAACCCCGCTTCGGACCTGACGCAGATCAGCTTCCACCTGCCTGAAGCCGCTGACGCCACGCTGACCATCACCAACGTAGAAGGCCGCATTGTGAAAACGATCAACGGCGCTTTCAACAAAGGCTTGAACACCATCAGCCTCAACGCTGCCGAACTCGAAAGCGGTGTCCTGTTCTACCAACTGGACACGCCTACGCATAGCGCATCGAAGAAGATGGTTGTGGTGAAATAATGCGCTCTTGAGCGTCAATTGATTTTCGATTTGGAAGGGCAATCCGTGAGGGTTGCCCTTCTTTTTTATACCTCATCGGGGGGTTTTGTTGATATTTTTTTATTTTTACACCCGATCAGGGTTTATTTGATTATTTTTGCCAATAATACACCTGATAAGGTATAAAAAATGCAAAATTTACCCGCTTTTGTTAAGAGCCGCCGCAAACAGCTAGGTTTGACACAACTTGACGCCGCAGATAAGGCTGGTGTAGGTTTGCGCTTTGTGCGTGAGTTGGAACAAGGAAAACAAACCCTTCGAATGGACAAGGTGAACCAACTATTGGCTTTGTTTGGTCATCAATTGGCACCTGTACCCGAAATAGAGATCCAAAAAGACAAATCAAATGCGTAAAGCGCTTGTGTATCTTTTTGATCAGCCCGCAGGTGAAGTGTGGGAAGATGAAACGGGATTTCATTTTCGATACTTGCCGGAACACCTTGCGCGCGCGGATGCACATGCAGTTAGTCTGACACTTCCGCTTGCCGCCGATACGTATAGTTCAGAAATGATCCTGCCTTTCTTTGATGGTTTGATTCCGGAAGGCTGGTTACTGGACATAGCGGGGACTTATTGGAAGATCAATCCAAGGGATCGTGTAGGCTTATTGTTTGCTTGTTGCAGAGACTGCATTGGAGCGGTGAGCATTTATCCGTTAGCAGAAGAAAACATCCAATGATATGAAAACATGTCTGTTGTGTATGGAACCGATTGAAGCTGCTGGGGGTGATTATCATCCTAAATGCAGCCGTACGTTTTTTGGCCATGCGGAAACGCCTGTTTTTCCATATCGAAGCGATGAATTACATGAATTGGGGCGCCATATTATCAGCCAGCGGATAACAGTAACGGGGGTGCAACCCAAGCTGTCTCTTGCATTTGAAAAAGACGTACTGGAGGGCGCCTATCGGCTGACACTCGTTGGATTATGGGGGCAATTTATCCTAAAACCACCCAATTTGGTTTATCCCGAGATGGTGGAGAACGAATACGCCACCATGCGTATGGCGCAAACACTGGGCATTCCAACGGTACCCTTCGCCTATATACGATTGCAGTCAGGGGAGCTGGCTTACATTACTCGGCGCATAGATCGGACTAATAGAGGTAAACTGGCTATGGAAGACTTTTGCCAGCTCTCCCAAAAATTGACCGAGTACAAATATCGAGGTTCGTTGGAACTGGCGGCCAAGGTGATCCGAACGTACTCTTCCAATCCCGGATTAGACTTGGTGCGGTTTGCCGAGCTCAATTTATTTTGTTGGCTTACCGGAAATGCAGATATGCACCTGAAAAATTTCTCCTTGTTAACCAATGCCCAAGGCAGTACTAACCTCGCTCCGGCCTACGACCTGGTTTTTACCAAGTTGCTGATGCCAAAAGATACGGAAGAAACGGCGCTGACGTTGAACGGAAAAAAGAACCGGATCGGCGCAGCCGATTTTATGGCCTTCGCAAAAAACATAGGATTGCCAGAGAAGGCATGGTTAAATGTACTGACTCGATTTGAAAAAAAATTGTCCAAAGCGCTTCTATCCCTCAGCCAGTCGCTTTTGTCTGACGAAACCAAACAAACCTATCGAGATTTCGTACTAAAACAAGCTGAGCGGGTTTTTTAGAAGCGCGAATAGGATAGCTGTTCGGTCTCCTGTAGGCAAATAAAAATGTACTACCACATCCGCGTTAAATTGCATAATTTTGCCCGGTCTAGTGTCTTTTCACATTGATCGCCTAACTAATCCTTACCCTCCCATGAATTTGAACAAATACTTATTGTCGGCAAGTCTCCTGCTTGCCTTTTCGTTTTCAGCCGCTGGCCAGCAGGTGGGTTTGTCCATGCCGGTGCTGAACAACCTCAGTCAGGGCCAGTTCGCGTCTGCTCCGGTCACTGTGACCAATTTCACCAACATCGTTTCCGTGCAGTTTGTGATCCTCTGGGATCCGGCTGTGCTGTCGTTTGAGAGCGTCGGTGGTTTTAACCTGCCTGATTTGGACATTCTGGATTTTGGGCTTGACCAGACGCAGGACGGCATTCTGCGCTTTGCCTGGGTGGGCCCCAACGGGGGTACGACGAAGCCCGACGGCACATCCATGTTTACCATCACATTTGAAGTGGTGGGCGCGGCGAATGCGGGTTCTAACCTGACGTTTACAGAGCTGCCACCCACTACGTTTTTCGAAATTTCCAAATTAAACGGCGTGTTGCTGGACATCAACGACGTATCGCTCGACAACGGTTTTGCCGCAGTGGGCTATATGGTGTCGGCCAACAATCCGGCCTGGGAAAACTGGCCGGTGGCGGTGTGGCCCAATCCGGTCAATGCACACAGCAAAGCCTGGTTTTCGATGCGTGAATCAGGCATTGTTTATGTGCAATATGTTGATTTAAAAGGAAGTATATTATATTCGGAAAAATACTTTCTTTCTTCAGGAAAACATGGCATGGAAATTGCCTTCAACAAAATGCACCCGGTAGGACTCCCATGCTATCTGGTGCTTCAGGCAGGTCGGCAGCGCGCAGTTGTTCCGCTGACAGGTTTCTGAATAACCAATTTTAATTTTTCATCCCTTACCAACAGTTAAAGAATGAAGCCGATTGCGTACCTCCTTTGCGTAGGCTGGCTGTGCCTTTGTGCGCCGCTATTTAGTCAGGTGACCACTACCATCACACCTGCAAGCCCAGTTGCCCCCGTGGGCAGCAACCTGACCTTACAACTTAAGGTCACCGGATTCACCAACATGATTTCGGTTCAATTTCCCATCACCTATAACAATGCTGTGTTGCAGTTTGTGTCGCTCGACAACTTTACGTTGCCGGGCTTTACCGTTGCCAACTACAACGCGCAGCCTGCACAGGGTAAGGTGACCATTTCGTGGTTTGCCGATTTGGGCCTGTACCCCACCGGGTACACGCTGGCAAACAACAGCACGATGTTTAACATCAATTTTAAGGTGCTCGCCAACGGCAGCTCTACGGTCAACCTGGCCAATGTGGCTCCAGGTATTGAATTGAGCAATGCATCCGGCCAAATCCAAACGGTTAACTACCAGACAGGCGGTGCCCTAGTGACTGCCGGCTCAGGTGGCCCGGGTCCGCTGCAAGGGTTTAAAATTGTGGCGAACACCATTTACATCCCTGCCGGCGAAACCAAGTGCATGCCCGTGACGGTCAATGATTTTGACTCGATTGTGGCCATGCAGTATGCCATGCACTGGGATCCCGCTGTGGTTGAATACAAAAGCACACAGGCTTACAACCTCCCTGGATTATCGGCAACCAACTTTAACTTGAAAAATTCAAGTACGCTGACCATGTTATGGGATGATGTGACCACTTTAGGCATCAGTCGGCCCGACGGTGCCAAAATATACGAAGTGTGTTTTAAGGGCGTTGGCGCAAGCGGTACCAGTTCATTGGTTAACTTTGATGCCGTAGGCCTTCCGGCAGGTACGCCCGCCGACGCTACCAATGCGAAAGGGGTGAACGTCTGGAAAAGCAGCACGCCTGTGACCGATACCCTATTTGTCATCGCCCCCGCCCCTCCAGCCAACGCGGTTACATTTACCTTGGACAAAGATACGGCTGCCGTGGCGCAGCAAACTTGCATTGACGTGACTGTCGCCAATTTCGACAGCGTGATCTCGCTGCAATTGGGTTTTGGATATGACCCCACCCGTTTGCAATTTCAGTCCATCCAGTTGGGTGCCAACCCACTGGCGCTGTCCCTGGCCACTAATTTTGTGACCACTACTGCCGGTCAAGTGCTAATGCAGTGGTTCGACCCGAATGTGAAGGGCGTTTCATTGCCCGACAAAACGGTGTTGTTTTCCATGTGTTTCACCGTTTTGGGCCCACAAAACACAACTACACCGGTCACCATCAGCAGTTTCCCCAATTTCCCTATAGAAGTGGCCAAAGAACCCGCCGGGCCGGTCATTCCTTTGTTGAACAACGGATCGGTGTTTATGACCCCGCCTGTTACCTGCGCCATCGACATCACCAGCGTGACCAATGTATCTTGCTTTGGTGGCAACAACGGTACCATCAACGCAACGCCAAAAGGCGGTACCGGTTACACGTTTAAATGGTCGGATCCCACCGGCCAAACCATAGAAGATCCCGTAAACCTGTCTGCGGGCATTTACACCGTTACGCTTACTGCCGCAGGCGGTTGCACGGCTACCAATACCGCTACGGTAACACAGCCGACAACCATCTCGGCCATGTTCAGCGTCACCAATGTAACGTGCTTCGGCGGTACAGACGGTGCCATCAACATTACGCCCAGCGGCGGCACGCCAAACGCAAGCCCTCCGCTGTATTTCTTCAACTGGTCTGGCCCGAGCATCACGCCGGCAACACAGACGAACGAAGACCAGACAAACCTGAAAGCCGGTAATTACAAATTTACCATTACGGATTCCAGGGGTTGTGTGTATGCTTCGCCCAACATTCAGTTGACGCAGCCACAAGGCATTGCCCTTAACCCCCAACAGCCCGATGTAACCCCTGTTTCGTGTTTTGGCGGAAGCGATGGCGCCATCAGCATCACGGTGACTGGCGGTACCGGCGCACTGTCGTACATGTGGACCGGGCCAACTGGTCAAAATTACACTACCGACGACATTACCGGTCTTGTCTCAGGCATTTACCAGTTGAAAGTAACCGACAACAAAGGCTGTACGTCGGGCATCATCCCCATCAATGTGCCAGGCCCGACTTCGGCTGTGGCGGCCTCCAACGCGGTAGCCACCAACGTGACTTGTTTTGGCAAAAACGACGGTGCCATCAGCATCACCCTGGCCGGCGGCAGCACACCGTATACCTTTATCTGGAAAAATACCGGCACTGGCACAACGGTGTCTGCCCTGCAAAATCCGATCAATCTTGCGCCCGGCACATACAATGTGACGGTGAGCGATGCGAAATCATGCACAGCAACCCTGGCCCAGCCAGTGACCATAGCGGGCCCAAGCGCAGCGCTGGCAGCCACAGAAACGCATGACAATGTGTTGTGCCCAGGTGGCAATACCGGCAGCATCAGCCTGAATGTAACCGGCGGATGGGGCGGCGCCAGCGTGACGTGGATACCCGCGATTCCGGGCGGCGGCACCAGCCCAAGCGGCCTTACTGCCGGCGTGTATACCCCGATTTTGTCCGATAACGGCGGCTGTATTGATACTTTAGCCCCCATCACCATCAGCGCACCGCCGTCTATTACCTACGGCGGCCAACCGGTTGCCAACGGCGTAACGCCTTGTAACGGCGACGCCAACGGTGCCATCAGCATCACCTTGACGGGTGGAAACGGCAGTCCTTATTCCGTGTCATGGCCAGGCGGCAAAACCGGCACACAACTGACCAACCTTTCAGGCGGCAGCTACACACCCACCGTGACGGATGCGCAGGGCTGCACAGCCGTACTGGCTTCGGTCAACGTGTTTGAGCCAACGGCAATTGACACGTCGGCTGTGGTGGTCATTGACCAAAGCGGCACGCAAGACAATGGCTCCATCTCCCTGACCTTTAACGGCGGTATCCTGCCTTATACATACATCTGGGACGGCCCCGGAACATTTACCGCCGTGACGGAAGACATCAGTAACCTGGCTGCCGGCGACTATGCCCTCACGCTTACCGACGGCCTGGGTTGTACGTTTACCTTTAGTGCGACGATCAAGTCGGATGTGGGCGTAACAGTCACCAGCATCACGCCTTCTTGCGGCGACGACGGTTGCATCAACATGCTGCTTACTCCGGCTTCTGTTCCGCCCTTCACAGTGACGTATACTGGCGGCCTCGGACCAAAAATATTCAGCGACCGCAACATCGCCTTGTGCGGACTGGCAGGCGGCATTTACGACATCACCATTTCTGACGGTGTGGGCAACGTGCTGCAATTGGCCGACCAACAGGTCAACTCTTTACAGCCGTCAATTGCGTCTTCTCAGGAAACCAATCCGAACGATGACTTCAAGAACGGTTCCATTGTACTCACCGGTGTGCCGTCCAATACGCCTTACAGCTTTGTGTGGAACGACAACTTTGTCGGAAACGCGCGGGTCAACCTCGACTCTGGTGCCTATTATGTGACCATCACCAACCTTATTTCAAACTGTACAAGCACCGATTCTTTCTTCCTGACGCGTACGTATCCGCCGTTTGTGGCGACGTTCCCGGGTGATAAACAACCGGATTGCAACAACACACCGAATGGCGCCATCTTCTTAGATGTAATGGGTGGCGACGGTCCGACTTACACATATAAATGGGAAGGGCCAAACGGCTACATGTCAACGGAAAAAAACATCGATAGTCTCCTGCCAGGCACCTATACTGTAACCATTACTGACGAAAGTC
>JBMOHO010000166.1:0-8551 GCA_049317805.1 Saprospiraceae bacterium | reverse complement strand
AAACACCACGGCGGTGTTGTGGTACAAGCCGGGCGCCCGTTTTTCGAACAGCGAACTCACCAACACCACGCCGTGTTCCTTTGCCGCAGCGGCAAACACGTCGGTGTCGGGACCCGGAATCGGTTCGGCAAGGTCAAACATGGCGGTGTCTTCCGCCTGGCAAAAATAAATGCCACAATGGAGTTCTTGCAGCACCACCAATTCGGCACCTTGCCGGGCACAGTCGGCTATGCCTGCAATCGACTTGGCGATGTTGGCATCTTTGTCGGGAGAACACGTTTGTTGAACGAGACCAATCTTCATAGAGGGCGGCTTTACAAGATTCCGAGCGGGTATTGCATGGTGATACAATGCAGCGACCCATGTTGTTCGATCAGGGGCCGACAATTGATGCCAACGACTTCCCGATCCGGAAACAGCTCGTGGAAGGCGGACATGGCGGCGGCATCTTGCGGCACGCCATACAGGGGTACCAGCACAGCGCCGTTGATGAGCAGGAAGTTGGCGTAGGTGGCGGGCAGGCGGTGACCGTCGGCGGCATAACAGGCCTGCGGCCAGGGCAGAGGGGCCAGTCGGTAGGGCTTGCCGTCGGCCCGGGTAAGCGCCCGAAGTTCTTTTTTCATGGCCTCCAGCGCCTCGTAGTGCGGGTCAGCCGGATCGTCGCAACGCACATACGCAATGGTGTGCGGGTCGCAAAAACGCGCCAGGGTGTCAATGTGCGAGTCGGTGTCGTCGCCTTCCAGGTAGCCATGGTGGAGCCACAGCACCCGCTCTAAGCCAAACAGCGTTTTGAGGGCTTCTTCGGTTTGTGCCTTGTCGAGGTGCGGATTGCGGTTGGGCGACAACAGGCATTCGGCGGTGGTGAGCAACGTGCCCTGGCCGTCGGATTCAATGCCGCCGCCTTCGAGGGCGAGTCCGCCGGGTATGCACGGGGCTTTGAACACCCCTTCTTGGCACAGGTGTCCGGTAATCAGGTTGTCTTTATCGGCCGGAAACTTGAGTCCCCACCCATTGAATACAAAATCGAGGACGACGGGTTTGCCGTCTTGTTCCACGGTGATGCCCCCATGGTCGCGCGCCCAGGTGTCGTTGCTGGGGATTTCCACCAGGATCAGCTGATCTACGGGGATGTTGTGCAACAGGCTGCGGGTTTCAGGGGCGTTGTGGCACACCACCAGCACGCGTTGGAAGCGGGCAATGGTTTCGGCAATCTCGACAAAGACAGGCAGCACCTCTTCCAGCATGTCGGCCCAATCGGTGCCGGCGTGCGGAAAAGTGAGTTGCACAGCGCTTTGGGGTTCCCATTCGGCGGGCAGGCGTCGTTTCATGGGGTGAAGGTACGAGGAGTTGGATGGAAAGCAAATTGAGCTTATCCCAAAAAACTGCACGGTAAATCAAGTGGTAGATGAAGCACATTTAGGTATGTACCATCGTCGGCCGGTTTACCGCACCACCTCCACCAGTTCCTGGCACACCATCGCCCCGTCCACCGACACCACCGCAATATATACACCCGGCGGAAGTACACTGACCTCCACGGCCGTCGGTGCGTTGGCAGACAACGGCTGCTGCAAGGCCAAAGCGCCCGTACCGAGGTACAGCGCGAGCTGCGCGGGGGTTTCGCCCGTGTAGTCTACCCGAAGCACGCCAGCAGTGGGATTGGGGTACAGCCGGCACGCGGATAAGGTGCGTTCCGGCTGAGTTGTGCGCTTTCCGGTTGGCAGATCATCTATCCGCAGGCAGTACCGGCTTTCGCAGCCGTCCGCAGCGCGCACACGCAGGCAGAGCCGATCGTATGGGCGGCCGAAGGGCACGTGTTGCAGCGAGTCGGGCCAGGCGGAGCCTTCGTACAGCACGGCACCGGCGTTTTCAAAGGCGACGTGCGTCGGCGGGGCACCTGTGCCGGTGTACGTTACCGCTATCCGCGCCAGATGTGGCGCAACGGAGCTGTCCACCGACAACAGCGCCGCCTGAAACGCCGCCTCCGGCCCCCCGCAGCAGGGCAGGGGCGGCAGCAGGCACTCGGCGACGGTGCTGTGCCATACGATGTCGGGTCCCAGGCGCCGCAGCTCGTGGCGCAGGGTATACGGTCCGGCAATATCCGGCAGCGCGAGGCAAAACGCACTGCCGACCTCCGACAGCAGGGCACCGTTGAGGTACCAGGCGTGCTCCGCGCAGGGCGGCTCGAGAGGCAGCCCCTGGATGTGAATGGTGGGGCAGGGCTCGGTGCAGTAGGCGGCTGATGCGAGGTTGACCTCGAAACTGGCGGGGGTGGAGGGGTGGCAGTTGAGTAGGGATTGGGCGGTAACCACATGGCCAGTGGTTACAAATAACAATCCCATCCAAATTCCATGTGACTTGTTCCTATTTAATGCTTTCATAGTATTAAAATTTACTCAATTTCATGACGGCCACCTAGTATCAACAAGTTGAATTCTGGCCACATTTCCATTTTTAATGTGAACAAACCACCTCATGTGATGAAATTTTGACGATGAGAATAATTGCAAACTCCCATTTGAATGAAACCCAGGCATAACTGTCAAATTGCATGATTCAGGAAAAATTTCGCAGATGTCAGGCATTAGAGTGTGTGATGTCATAGTTAGCTGTTTACTTATTAGTTTAATATCACTATTCTCAAAATTAACTGAGTGTAATACTGCAAATTCGCCAATTACGTCAAATGAAATATTTTTAAAATATATACGTTCTTTTTTTATCGCATAAGTTGAATCTAAATAATCAGATATTTGATTTCTTGATGTTATGAATATTTTTTTTTCAGGTATGCCAAAATGCAATAATAATTGATTTTTATTTGATATTATAGCAATTATACTATCAATCATTATAGAATCCAAGTTAAAAACTTCATTTTTCCATTGCTCTATACAAACTACTTTACCATGACATGATTGTGAAATATTTAATTTAGAAACATTTTCACCAGGGGTACAAAAGAGCAACCCCAAAATTAATATACCCAGAAATGTAGCAAATTTCATAATCTTAGTATTTAAAATTTTGACCACCAGAAGGGGAAAGAAGTTTGCAAATAGGATGGAGTAGAAACTGGGTTAAATTTTTCTCCACTATACGGGGAGACGCCATGGTTGGTTTGATAATAAATTCTATGTGTAGCTCTTAAATAAAGATTGCCTGCTTGTATTGCCTCATCAGATGCATTATCTGGACTACCAAACTGTGAACCAAGGCCGTGTCCAAGTAATTCGTGCGCCAATAATTCACCTGGTAAAGCTACTCTGGAAATATTATCATTATACACGTTGGCAAATGCCCCAGAATTCATTACAAAAGCAACATATGCTCCATATTCACCATTGTGTATAACATTAACTAAACCATTTTCCATCCCAGCAGCTTTTGTTACTCCTGTACCATCATTATCCAATTGTAGTCCATTTTTATAAGCATTGTGTCTTTGGCCGTATTTGCTAATATTCTCACTTTGGTAAACTAACTCAACTACATTTGATCTAGTGCTATTTACAGCCAAAAAGTATCCAGAAAGTAAAGCCTTACCCTCCATAGACAGATTATATTGTGCGTTGAAAAACTTCTGTGTGCTTATTGATTCAAACGTTATTCCGTCATTCGCCAATTTAAATAAATTTGCCGCATCATAACCTGCCATTCCCATTTGAGTGAATGTGCCTTGAATAATAGATAAGGCTCTTTGAGCAGATTGTGCATTTACTCCACGTAAAGTATCACCCATTGGATCAATATTAATTATTGGATTATTAGCAACATAATTGAATGGCGACCACCCAGTATATTTACTGGCTCTGGGATCGATTGAGGTAAACCTTCCAATTGCAGGGTCATATGACCGATATCCATACGCATACCACCCCAACCCGCTCTCCTCGCTCCACTCCTTGCCGTTGTACTGGTAGCGGTTGGCCGGGTTTCCGGCCGAGCGCCTTGGGTCGCTGATGCGCAGCCCGAAGGGGTAGTAGTGTTCGTCTTGCAGGATGTCGCTTGCGGTGCCTACTCCGTCGGCGTTGAGGTCGGCGAAGTACACGCGGCCGTTGCCGAGGTGGTCCGTCAGGGTATATTCATACCGTATGCCTGTGCCAACTGGCCGCACGCGGCCTTCGGCGTGGTACACGGCGTCCAAGGCGGCATTGCGGTATTCTATTTCGCCGCTGTAGTCCTGGGTAAGCAGTATGTTAGCGCCTTGTTTGTGCACTTTGCGGAGTTGTTCGCCGGTGGCGGAGTATATCCACTCCAGCGTGTGGCCGGTGTTGAAGGTGATCCGGTACGGCAAGTTAAGGTGATTGTACAATATGGAGGTAATGCCTTTGTATGAATCGGATGTTACATTGCCATTGGCATCATAGGAGTATCCCACTCCGGCACCGGGTTTAAAACCCTGGGAGTTGCCCGAGGCGTCGGAGACGCTCAGGAGTTTGTTGCCGGTGTTGGTCATGTCATATGTGTAGTTGAGCTGGTCAATGAACACATTGTTAAAGCAACCGGTACCGGTGGTCAGGCCGCGGTTGTGCATGGTTTTGATGTTGCCGCGCAGGTCATAAGTCAGGTTACTGGTGCTGAACAGTGGGTCTAAGCGGTACGTGCCGAACTGGTTCATCTCGGCGTATCGGGCGGCCGTGAGCCGGTCGAGGTTATCGTAGCTAAGGCCGTAGAATTGGCGGTCGCGTCCGGCCACCCGCCATTTCATCCAGGAGATGTTGCCGTTTTTCTGAGCGGAGGCGCTAATGGTTGGATTTGCGGTTTCGTAGTACAGGCGCAGGTGAAAAAGATCGGTGGAAGTGGGAGCGCCTGCCTCAGCCATTTCTTCACCGGCGTCGGAAGCAAAGAGGTTAAAAGCTTCCACCGCTGCTGTACTGAGTGCGGCAAGCGGGACGTCGGTAAGTCCGAATTCCATCAGAGCAGCATTGATGACCACCTCAAAAGCTTCCCTCGCTGCCAGTTGATCATGTGGTGCTATTAAAAAGGTGTCAGGCAACGTCCAAAAAACCGTGTCTGATATGGCAGGGCCTTCATTCGGTGCTAAGGAATCGGGATATACTGTATTTTTTATGATCACGTCAACAGTTTGTACAACGCCGTCAACGGCAAAGCGGTCGTAACGGATGCCGAGTGTAAAGGTGTTGGGGAGGGATTCACGAAGCCGTTCAGCATCGAAGGCGAGGTAACCCTTGATGTGGCCAATGGCATCTGCGGGCCTGCTTAGGGGTGGCCCCTGCTCAGAGGCGCATGAGTCTTCCTCAATATATTGACCCTCGACAGGATTTTCGGGGTTTTCCGGGCATATGGTTATGACCGGTCCGCCCGAAAGGCCAGCATCGGGGTCATTGATCTGGGTAAGCCAATCCCAGTTGTTGTATTGGTAGTTGACATCCTGTAGGTATGTACCGGAACTCCCGCTGTAATGCAGCTGCTTGGTGATCATTCGGTCACGGAAGTCGTAACCGATATTTTTCAGATACTGAGTCGGGAAATTATCCAACTTGTGCCATTGGGCAGTGGGCTTGCCGTAGTTATCGTAGCTAAATTGTTCAAATATCGTCCGGTTTCCATAAGGAGAGTTATGTGTTCGGGTTTTGGTACCCAGCCAATCAACTGATTTTCGGTTATATGTGTTTACAACATTGTCAGTAACGTTTAAGTGGTTATTCCCTGTCAAATTGGTCACTCTGCCCCACACGTCGTAGGAAAAGGTGGTATTGATATGGGTTGCTGTATTGAGCGTATTACCGGTATTGTTCAGCACCTTCACGCTGGTGGTTTTCACCTTGTCGATTTCATGTGCAAGTGTGCCATAAGTGGTGGTGGTCAGGGTATTGGCGGTGCTAATGGATCCGGTAGAGGAGGTAGCGAAACCGGTAATCAGCGGTCGGTCGTAGTCGTCGTAAGTAGTTCGAAGCCATAGACCCTGTGCCGTCAGATTGGCATCGCGCATAGCAATCATGCGGTCGCGGGCGTCATAGGAGTATTCAGTCACACCGGCATTGGGTATTGTTTTTTTCCAGAGCCGGTTTTCGCTGTCGTATTCAAATTTGAAACACAAGGGGCTGTTGGTATTGGCTGCACCGGGTGGCACTACACATACCAGATTGCCTTTATCATCATACACATGGTAGGTGTCGGCGAATTGTGCTGGATTGGGTTGCAACACACTGCGTTCCAGCACCTTGCGCCCCAACTTGTCGTTGTAAAGGATGCTTATTTTGCCATCTGGGTCTGTGTTCGTTAACTTGACAAGAGCACCAGCCACATAATACGAGGTTGAACCGTTGGCTGGGTTGTGTAGCAAGACCTCGTAGGGTGTATTGCTACCGTACACCACATTGCTTGTAAAATTGTCAGGAACTTTGACCGAACTGATCCCCCTTCCCAATGGCGACGACTCATATGCCAATTGTTCATACGCACCACTGAAGGGTATGAATGACATCGTGTTACCGGTACCCAGGATGGGAACGTATTTTCTGTATGGCCTGCCTAACGCATCATATGCCACAGATTCTATAGCTACATCGTTACCAGTGGGGCTATATCCTTTTTTTACGGTTTGTCTGGGTCGACCCAATCCGTCCACATATGTTCTTGTGTACTGATTGATTGGAGGTAATCCACCATCAACCAAAGAGACTTGGCGTTGTAAGTAGTTGTTTGTAGCACCGCCGTAATAATAAGTCATCGTTGTTAGCCTGCGTGGAGAGGTTCCTTCGAAACGTTCTTTCAGCTCAAATAGTCTTTGGTAACTGTCGTATGAGTATTCCGTTATTTGACCATCGACAGCAATACTCTTCTTCAGCAGTCTTCGGTTAGGATAATATTCATAATTTTCAATAAAACTGGCGTATTTGCTTTGAGTGATTAGTCCATTGCTCCAACTAAACTCAAGTGGCGTGGTGTAACCGGAGTTGAGCACTTTTTTTACCATGCCATCCCCAAAGTACTCTTGAATGGTATATTGCAGGTCGGTGGTGCCATTTGGAAGTATTCGGTGGGCTTGGTAAAGGAGTGGGCAATTAAAATTGCCATTGCCGACATTCAGGGTAAACACAGCATATGTAAACTTATGCCCCCCTTGTAAAATCCAAGACCCTGTATTGCCATATTCGCTCCTGGATTCGAGTGGAACGATCATATTTTTCTGATTAAGCAATTGAATGGTCGGGTCAGGCGAACCGGACAGGTCTTTTGAATATTGGGTTGTTACCCGTTGCCATTTATTGTCGCTGTTTTGGATTTTGATTTCCAGCGGCAATGTATGACGCCCATTCGCCTCGTCATAGCCATAGTGTATTTCCGTAGTCACACCATCGCTCCAATAGGTTTCTTTTTTGACCGAATACCATCTGGATGTAAGGCTATAAGTTCTCCTTCGGTAGTCTCCGACTGGCACCGGAAAGGCATTAGGTTTTGCAGGATAAAACACGATAATATGTCCTTCGCCACGAAAGGAGTTGGGTGAGACATCGGAACGAAAATCATATTCAATATTTTTGCTTCTTATCAAGGTGTATTGACCGTTCGCATACTTGTAATCTGACTGTGCTAAGGGCAGGCCTCGTTGCCAGTCCTTACTATTGTTTGGCCCGAACGGGTATCCGCCACCAAAACCTTCATCAAAATATGTAAAAGTATGTTCACTTTTACCTCCTTCACCGTTGACTCCGTTTTTAACCGTAACATTTCTGTAAACAATATGACTTCCATGAGACATGCCCAATGACGATTTATTAGAAGATACCAATCCAAAATAAATACATTCTACACAATAGGGGAAGGTAATATTTGGGCCACTACAGAGCGCGCATTCATTAGTAATAAACTTATAGTGCGGAGGAGTGATTAGCATACCACTGGACCTTGATTGGTTGTTAAATTCATGATATTCAAAATTTTTTACTAAAACCGGGCCTCCAATACCATCGTTATCATTGATGCTTTTGATGCGGACACCCCCTACCGTGAGGTTGTTACTCTGAAATATGTATTCAGTATGCGTAAAACTTAGATATGCCCAGACACCTTGTTCAGCATATGTTTCGATTTTATAATCTCCACTTGGCAAAAAAACCGGAGTTTGCTGAGGAGATGTTAAACAAAGCGGTTCTTCTTGTGATACTTCGTAAACTATTGTATTGGTAGCCAAATCTATAATTCTTGCATAATCGATACCAATAGCAGCTGGTGGACCGGGACACATTCGCCATTTTACCATGACTGTCTGCTGATCAGGAATATGAATAATTTTGCTTTGATAGACTGGTTGAGAGGCGTTTCTGGCATCTGACTGAACAGTGGTTAAAGCAGTTGTAATAGTCGAATCGTTTACAATATTATTTGTATTGACCTTGTAACCAGCTTTATGCCCTTCATATTCGAATTGGGTGAAGCCACCTGTCGGGTAAGTAATTTTTTCCAGCAAACAGCTCTTACTCAATTGTGGATCTGCTTTCCTGTTCCCTGCATTTATCTTATCCGGATCAGAGGGCAACAGGGTATTGGTGGTGTTGGCATTGGCAAAACCCCAATGGTCTTG
>JBMOHO010000165.1:0-8580 GCA_049317805.1 Saprospiraceae bacterium | reverse complement strand
TCCGAATGCTCCACGTCCTGAGCAAAAATATGCTAAACTGTTACTTTGGTTTTATATTTACGGCATTCCCCAAGTGAGGTATATACTCCCCTTCAAACGCATCAAAATCAAACAACAGTGAGAAGCGCAGCGTATTGTCCAATGGGTTGCGCTGGTTTGTGGTGGGCACCAGATATGACAGATTGAGGCCAAACACGTTGTATTTGACGCCCAGGCCCACGCTGAAGTATTTGCGGTTGCCCTTGGAGTAATGCTCGTAGAAGTAGCCGGTGCGCACCGAAAACTGGTCGGCGTACCAGTATTCAACACCCGAGCCAATGGTGATTTCCTTGAGTTCTTCGCTGAACCCGCCGGGCGCGTCGCCGAATGATTTGAAGATGGATTGCACCACGCCGTACTCTTTGTAATCGGGGATGTCGTTGTTGTCGTTGTCTATTTCCGGACGCGGGGTGGGCACCATCAGTTTATTAAAATCGGTGCTGATGGTCAGGCTGTTGTAATCGTCAAACTTGAATTTCCAGCCCAGGCCGAGGCCCAGGTTGGCGGGAATGTAGTCGCGGTTCACCGAGTTGGTGTATGTAATTTTGGAGCCAATGTTGGAAGCGGCGAGGCCCACGGTGAGTTCGTGTTCGCTGCTGCCAATGTCGATGGGGGTAAAGTAGGTCATGGACAGGTCGGCAGCGCCGGCAACACCTGCCTTGATTTCTGTGCCCTCCACGCGTTGGCCGCTGGCGAGGTTGGAGTAGATGAATTTGGCACCCACAGCGGCCGAGAAATTTTCAGACAGCTTGCGGGAGTAGGCACCGGCAAATTCAAATTCGTTGGGTTGGCCCGTGCCGAGTGGCTGGCCGTTGTCGTCGGTAAAATCAATGTCGCCCAGCGAGAAGTAGCGCAAGCTGAAACCCACGGCCTGCAGTTCCTGCACTTTGAAGTACCCGGACAGGTATGCCAGATACACGTCTTGCAAACCGAGGTTGCGCATCCAGGGTGTATAGGTGGCCGAGAAACCCATGCGTTTGTCGGAAAAAGCCAGTTTGGACTGGTTGTAGTGCATGCCGTTGGGGTCTACCGAAGTCGCGATACCGACGTCGCCCATACCACCTCCACGGGCGTCGGGGGTAATGCGCAGGAAAGGTACTGCCGAAGTCACGGCATTGGCGCAGCGCTCACCCGTGATGGGGTTGTAACCGTCTACACATTTAGGTTCAATTTGGGCGAACAGACCGTTGCTGATCGTCATCATCGAGAGCGCGAGCAAGGTGGGCAGTACTAAAAATTTTTTCATGTCGTCTGCAAAAAGTAGGTTCAGCAGTAGACGGCTTGCAGGGCCGTATGCTTTGTTCCGTAAGTGAAGGGTTCTTTTCTGTCGAAAAATTGTGCAAAAATAAGCATTATTTGGGTAAATCCGGTCTTTTCTTATTTCAGAATGACGAGTTTTTCAATGTTGCTTTCGGTAGCGGTTTGGGCACCGGTGATGTCGGTACCGCGCACTTTTACCCGATACAGGTAAACGCCGCGGGCAAGGTTGTCGCCGTAATCGTCTTTTCCATCCCATTGGATGTCATTCACCCTGTACCCCTCTACGGGTGCACTGTGTACGATGGTTTTCACCAGGCGACCCGAAACAGAAAATATGCTGACCTGAACGTCCAGCACCTGTCCTGCAAGATTGTGCTCAAACTGAAAATAGGTGTTGGTGGTGAACGGGTTTGGGTAATTGAGTACATGCGCCAGGGCTGCTTTGCCGTCGTCTGCCACAATGAACTCGGTATATCCTTCACCCGAATTGTTGGCCACGTCCCAGCCTTTGACGCGCAGGGTGTGGCGCCCGGGCGCAATGCGAGACAAGGGGTAAACCGCCTGTCCACGCAAGGAGTTGTCCTGTTCGCTCTGGTAGAAATCGTTCAGCACAACGGTTTCCTGCACATTATCGTCCAAAACGGCCGTAAGGTCATGCCCCAAACCGGCGCCGCTCACGTTCATGCCGAAGTCGTCTGCACATTTTACAAAAATGCGGGGTGCATTGTCCGTAATACCGCCAAAGGCAAACGCATCTGAGTTGAGGAAAACCTGCACTGTAGGCGGCGTGTCGTCTTTTACACCAGGAGCATTGCCGCCGATGATGATCTCGCAATCGGCGCCGGCAGCATCAAGGGGGGCACCATTTTCAGCGTAGTAGCTGATTTTACCGAATCCGTAGCTGTAATTGATGTCTTTGGGCACCACAAAAGTAGCGCTGAACTGTCCGCCGCTTACAGTGGCCACACCTTTAAAGACTCGATTGCGCTGCACCTGAAACTTTTTAACCAGGCTGCCAGCGTCCTGTCCAAGCGTTTGCAAGTCCTGTTCTTTATCAAAAACGGTGATGTACACTTTACCGTTGAATGAAGACAGCAGGTTGCCTGCCGTATCCGTTACTTCGCCACTCAGGCTGATGGTTTCCAGCGCGCTCAAGGTATCGGGCTTGGAGGGATCATACGGTTTGCCATTGATGGTGGTGGTGCGCACCCGGTATTCGGGCAAAGCCAGGAACATGGCCGGGTCGCCGAGCAAGGTAAAGCGGCGGGCGTTGTCTTCATTGCCGCCACTGAGGGTGTTTTTGGCATCTTTGAGGATGTCGCCGATGCTTTTGGGTTTAAACAACTGCAACTGCACGGCATCGGTGAGGCGGTTGTTGGCGTCAATAAACACCGCGCGGACGGTGGTAAACAAGGCGATGGCACCGCTTTGGCTTTTGATCAGCGCCTGCTCGCCGCCGGTCAGTGTGGTGTAGTCGTCGTACCCGCCAAAAGTGCAGGTAGCGGTCACGATGAGTGGATACTTGTTTTCATTTTCCCAGGAAGCGATGTCGTTGTTGTCGATCACGCGCTCCTGCGCCCAACCCCTGGGGCCGCCGTGGCCGATGTAATGGGCAATGAGCGCGCCTTTGAAAATGTTGCTGTTGATGGCCGCTTTGGCGTCGGGGAAGCGGTCGCCGCCGGAGGTGGACACCTGCTGGTAGGCGTCGAAATAAATTTTATCCTGGTTGAGCCATTTGATTTCGGTGTCGCTCTCTTTGGAGAGTTTTTCGGCCTGGTTGATGTGCAGGTTGGAGTCCTCATCATCACCAAAATAGAGGGTACGCAGCCGCCAGTCACCCAGGGTCGCCGGACTTTTGTCGTAAGCAATGATTTTATCGACCATGGCCTGGGCATCGGCCTGGTCGCGGGCGGTGAGGCGGCCCACTGCTATATCCAGCGCGCCGTTGAGGGCCCCGTCTTCGCCGTCGCTCAGGAGCCCAAAATAATCATCGGACGGATGTGCGGTTATGGGATCGAAAGACTGTGCTGTTTCAAAAACAGGGATAAAGTCGTTGTTGTCGGTGCTGTTGGTGTTGTTTTTGGGGTCGAAAGAGCCGTCGCCAAACAAGAGCAGGTACTCGAACTTATTGGGACTGCGGTCGTACATCATTCGGGCAAAATCGCGAATGGCGGTGGGGTCTTTGCGGCCAGAAGCGAATTCGTTGTACAAGTTGTTGATGTCCACCAGTGCAACGTCTAGGCCGCTGTAATCCCGGCGGTGTTGCGCTAATTGTTCTGCCTGCGACTTGAATTCCGGGTGATACAAAATCACCATGTGCAGATTGTCGAGGCCATGTACATTTTGGTTGTTGATGCGGCCAATCTTGGCTTCGGGTTTGGGCAGTGCCGAGGTGTTGTAAAAGGCGACGAAGTTGCGCAGCGAATTTTGGGTGATGGCACCAAATTCAAGGGTGGAGCCGCTGGTGGTGTATGGCATTCCAACCGGCGTTTGGGGGCTGGTAACGTCCCAAACACTCACAGGGTTTCCGTTGAGGCCGCTGATGCGGAACCGGGCAGCGGGCTGGGTGAGGGTTTCGCGGTCGCGAAACATGAGGCTGTTGCCGCTCAACACCAGGCGGCGGCGTGCGTTGATTTCGATGTAGTCTAACCAGCCCTCGCTGGTCTGGCTCACTTCCGGGTATTCGACGGTGACAGGTACGTTGTCGGCCGTCGGGTTAAATGAACCTGTGATGGTACCGTTGGCTGCAAAAGAAGCCTCGCCGTTGCTGATGTTCACCGAATTCATGTCGTCGGTGTAAACCGTGCCGTTCACGTTGATGCGGAAATTGGTTTTGATGCTGGATCGGCCTGCAAACTCCACTTTGATGCGGGCAGGCGTACCACTCACAATGTTGGGGAAATTAAACGAATAGTCGCGGCTGCGCGTTTGCAAAAAATAATCGCCAAACCATTTTTTGCCAGAGCCTTGCGCTGCGGTGGAAAAATCGAGCAGGTTCACGCGTTCGTCTTCAATCCGCTGCACGTCGTCAAACGTTTCGGTTACATAGCTTGCCGGTACGTCGGACTGGTCGGTCACCCGGGCACCCGGACCATCGCCGGTTTTGACAAAATACCAGGCGTAATTATCATACAGGTTGGTGCGCACAACGAGTTCGGGCGCGGCTGCGTCGGGCCTGTACACCCAGGGGTGGGGGCCGACGGCATAAAACAGGATGTAGTCTGATGAGTTGAATTTGCCGTCCTGTTCGCCCACCACCACGATGGCGTTTTCGAGCAGGTCGTCGGCGCGCAGATCGTCTGCTTTTTCCGAGAGCATGCCGCCGCCGTTTCCGTACAGGCGCAAGGTGCGGGGGTCTATGTTGTCGAGGTCTGCAATCCCCAGTTCGTTTTTCAGGTAAGCATAGTCTAACTTGTACACGCCACTTTGGGCCACGCCAAATTTGTACGCAGTACCGGTGCTTAGAGCGGAGTTATAGGTGTATGGCCCGCCGCGCTGTTTTACCGGCACAGGCAGGTTGGTGTAGGCGATGTTGACGCGAAAGGAGGTCATGCGTTCGTAACCGGACGCGGTTTTGCGAAACGGCATGATGCGCAGTCGGCCAAAAAAACGCTCCCGCTCCTGCTCTACGGTCAGGGTGACTGCCGGGTCGGCAGCAAGTCCTTCCACTGCTTTCAATGGTACAGGTTCCCAGGTGGCCGACAGGAGTTGGGCATTTGCTGTTGCGCGACCGTTGAGGGCGAACCGCTCGTTGAACATGGGCAGGGTCGGATAGGCATCGCCATAACTGCCTCCGGCAAATTGCCAGACTTCCAGGGCTGTTTCGCCAGCCGTAGTCACCTGCACAGGGGCGGCCGACCAGTTCAGGGTGCGCTCAACGGTGATGGTTTGTTGCGCCGATAATGCGCCGACACAACACAGCAAGCAAATGGAAAGCAAAGATTTCATAGCCACGGAATTTTTTTACAAACGCTTGGGCGGCGTCTGATTGTTCTTTTTGGTGCAAAGCCATGCCTTGCGGTTGCCCCGAACAGAATTGTTTTTACAGACAATAAACAAAACAGTCGGCAATTAGCTTACCATTATGCCAACAAATATCGGTTTGGTCGTTTTCCGGCACAACGATTGAATTACTTTTGCCACCCCAAACCCCAAACTCCAAACTCCAAACTCCAAACTCAAAACCCAAAACTCAAAACTCCAAACTCCAAACTCCAAACTCAAAACTCAAAACCCAAAACTGTTCATGACCGAACGCATTCTCCTAGTCGGCGCCGGCGGCCAAATTGGCACGGTACTCACCGCAGCCCTCCGCGACGCATATGGCGCAGACAACGTATTGGCCAGCGATCTGCACCCCCTGGAAGGCCAGGACGGCCCTACGGCTACCTTAGACGCCACCAAACGCGCCGATCTGGAAGCGTTGGCCGCCCGGCACCGGGCTACTCAGATTTATCACCTCGCCGCCATCCTCAGCGCTACCGGCGAAAAAAATCCGATGTGGGCTTGGGACATCAACATGAGCAGCCTGTTTAATGTGCTGGAAGTAGCCCGCACCCAGGGCATCCAAAAGGTGTACTATCCTTCTTCCATTGCGGTGTTTGGCGAACAGGCACCGGCAGTGGACACCCCGCAATACGCCCCGCTGATTCCCACCACCGTGTACGGCATCAGCAAAGTGGCTGGCGAACACTGGGCCAACTACTATTTCAAACGGTACGGGCTCGATGTGCGCTCCCTGCGCTACCCAGGCATCATCGGATACCAAAGCATGCCCGGCGGCGGCACCACCGACTATGCGGTCGACATTTACCACCACGCCGCCAAACAACAGCCTTATACCTGCTTTTTAGGGCCCGACACCCGCCTGCCCATGTTGTACATGGACGACGCCATACGCGCCACCATCGAACTGATGGAAGCGCCCGCTGAGCACATCAAGGTGCGCACCAGTTACAACCTGGCCGGCATGAGTTTTACGCCTGCCGAGGTAACGGATGCCATCCGCCAACATGTGCCTGACTTTGAGGTGTCATATGTGCCCGATTTTCGGCAGGCCATCGCTGATTCCTGGCCGCAATCCATTGATGACAGCGCAGCGCGAAGCGACTGGGGTTGGGCACCCCGTTTTGACCTGCGGGCCATGACGGCAGACATGTTGGCGCAACTCGCCATGCGGTATGCCGAAAAAACAGCGTAGCATTGTGCTGTCTTTAAAGCACACCGTATGGAAAGCACCAACACGACCCGAAATCCCTATTTTGTTCCCTTTGCCCTGGTTTGCAGCCTTTTTTTCCTTTGGGGCATCGCCAACAGCCTGAACGGTTCGCTGATTAGGCATTTTCAGTTTGCGCTCGACCTCCATCGCTGGCAGGCCGGCATTGTAGATTCTGCATTTTACCTCGGCTATTTTGCCATGGCATTACCTGCCGGTATGTTTATGCGCCGTTTTGGGTACAAACGGGGTATTCTCATGGGCCTGTTGTTGTATGCCGGTGGCGCGTTGTTGTTTTACCCGGCAGCCGATGCGCGGGTGTACGCCTTTTTTCTGTTTGCGCTGTTTACCATTGCCTCCGGGCTGGCTTTTTTGGAAACGGCGGCCAACTTGTACGTGACTGTGCTGGGCGACGAGAAAGACGCGGAATGGCGGATCAACTTTGCCCAGTCGTTCAACGGCATCAGCATCATCCTCGGCCCGGTGATCGGCAGCCTGTTCATTTTTTCCAAAAAAGAGTACACCAAATCGCTCATAGCATCCATGAGCAGCGCCGAACTGGAGGCTGCCCGTCAGGAAGCAGCCCAGTCGGTACAAGGGCCATATCTTGCGGTAGCCGGACTGGTGTTGCTGGTGGCGTTGCTGTTTTGGCTCACCCGCATGCCTGAAGTGGGCCGCGAAGCGGAATTGGCGGAGGGCAACGTGCGCATTCCAACGTTGTTGGGCCAAAACCCGCACCTATGGCTGGGCATCCTCGCGCAGTTTGCCAATGTGGGCGCGCAAGCTACGCTCTGGGGGTATTTTGTGGATTTCAAAATGGATTTTGCCAAAACAGAAAACCTCGGAGTGGTCTCCGCGCTGTATCGCGTCACGGAAGGCATGACGCCTGAGCAAATTGCCGGTTTTCACGCGTCTTTTGCGTTGGTGTTGTTCATGCTGGGCCGGTTTTTGGGCACCTGGCTGATGAGCAAAACCGAGCCGCGAAAGGTGTTGGTGTGGTACAGCACGTTGGCTGTGGCGCTGATGGTTGCCGCGTTTGCCACAGGCGGTTTCGTGGGCATTTTGTGCATCATGGGCACATATTTTTGTCAGAGCATCATGTTTCCCACCATTTTTGCCCTGGCCACCAAGCACCTCCCGCCTGCGGAAAGCAAGCTGGCGTCGTCGCTGGTCATCATGGCCATTGTGGGTGGCGCGGTGTTGCCGCCCATTGCGGGCTTGTTGTCCGGGATTGGCGGCATGCGTTTGGCTTTACTGGTGCCGATGGCGTGCTTTGCTTTTGTTTTATGGTACGCCATGCGCGGTTATTTGGTCAAAAAAGTTTAACTTGCGCTTTCAATTCGATAGTTAAATGACGGCCATTCAAGCACAACGCATTACCTGGAAACGTTTTTTGGAAATGGATTTTCCGGAAAACGACGTCATCTATGAACTTATTGACGGCATCATCATGCAGCGGTCTTCCCCAAATCCGATCCATCAGCGGGTCGTACGAAAAATCAGCGCACTATTCGAAAAAGTGGTAAAAAGCCATCAATCTGGGGAGTTTTTTCCGGCTCCTTTGGACGTATTTTTAGGCGAATTTACTTGCATTCAACCCGATTTGGTTTTTGTGTTGGAACAACACCGCAGCATCATTCATGAAACGCGCGGCATTGTGGGAGCCCCCGATCTGGTGGTGGAAGTGTTGTCGACCGGCACGGCTAAACGCGACCGTCTCGAGAAAAAAGAACTTTACCAGCAGTTTGGCGTGCAGGAATATTGGATTGTAGACCCTTTGCTGCGGACGCTCGAAATGTATACGTTGGTTGAAGGGCGTTACACATTGCATGCTTTTTTGGAAAACGATGAAACCGCCCAGTCGGCCGTCTTGGGTGGAATGATATGCGCGCTTGACGATCTTTTCAGTTAGAACAATTGTTCGTAAGGATCGTCGTCCTTCGGCTGCCTTTTCACCTCCGGTTTTGCAGGTTCCGGCATAGCCATTGGCCGTAGCGGTTCGCTTTCCACCTCTTCAAAATCTGTGTACTCTGCCTCAGGAACGTAGGAATTCTGCTGGATCGAGG
>JBMOHO010000164.1:0-8617 GCA_049317805.1 Saprospiraceae bacterium | reverse complement strand
CAAAAATTTTGGTAACTTTGTGCGGCTTATCCGCATTGCAAACGGACACCGGCCGCGTATCATGAAAAAACACCTCGTCAACCGCGTCAACCGACGCGAGCTCAAAATGCGCATGCTGCACAGCGACGAACCGCGCATTACCCTCTCCTTTTACAAATACGTGCAATTGCCCGACCCGCAGGGCTTCCGCGACGACCTGTTTGCCGCCTACGCCGCCCTCGACGTGTTGGGCCGCATTTACGTGGCCCGCGAAGGCGTGAACGCGCAACTGTCGGTGCCGGAAAACCGTTGGCCCGATTTCCAGTCGGCTATGCAAAAATGGCCTTTTTTCGAGGGCATGCGCCTCAACATCGCGGTGGAAGCCGACGGGAAGTCGTTTTTTGCGCTCATCATCAAGGTGCGCGATAAAATTGTGGCCGACGGCATTGACGATCCGGCGTTTGACGCCTCCGACACCGGCATACACCTGAACGCTGAAGCCTGGAACACGCTGAGCAATGATCCGGACGCCATAGTAGTCGACATGCGCAACCACTACGAAAGCGAAGTCGGCCATTTTGAAAACGCCATCACACCCGATGTGGCCACTTTCCGCGAGGAACTGCCCTGGGTGGCCGAACACCTGGCGGAACAGAAAGACAAAAAAATACTGATGTATTGCACCGGCGGCATCCGTTGCGAAAAGGCGAGCGCATACCTGAAATACCGCGGGTTTCACAACGTGTTTCAACTCGAAGGCGGCATCATTGAGTATGCCCGCCAGGTGGATGCGCGAGGCTTGGATAACCAGTTTGTTGGAAAAAACTTTGTGTTCGATGAGCGCCTGGGCGAACGCGTCAGTCCGCACGTCATTGCCCACTGCCACCAGTGCGGCGCACCCTCCGACGACCACACCAACTGCCTCAACGATTACTGCCACATCCTGTTTATCCAATGCCCCGACTGCAAGACGCAATATGCCAACTGCTGCTCAGCCGAATGCCGTGACTTCATGGCCCTGCCGGAAGCCGAGCGCCGGGCGGAGGGGCCGAGTCGTACGTTTAACGGCAGCGCCTTTGCCAAGGGGGTGTATCGGGCCTGGCGCAGGCCGGTGTTGGGGCAGGAGTAAACTCAACCCCCAAACACCTCCGCCATCACCACCACAAACCCCGGCAGCACCTCGCCGCCGCTGAGCGCCTGCTCAAAAGGCACGGTATGGATGTCGCCATTGGCTTCGAATACAAAAGTGCGTTGGCTGCCAGGGTCTACCAGCCATGCCAGGCGCACGCCGTTGTCCACGTATTCGCTCATTTTGGCTTTCAAACCGGTCATGGGTTGTTCCGGAGAGCGCAGTTCGAGCACAAAATCGGGCGCAATGGGTGCAAACGTCTGCCGTTCGGCATCCAGCAAGGCCGCCCAGCGCTCGCGGCTGATCCAGGCCACATCTGGCGCATAAATGGCACCATTGGGTAAGGTAAAACCCGTAGAGGAGTCAAAACCGTGGCCTAAATGATGCGTTTCATTCCAAATTCCTAATTTAGTCGAAAGGCGAAAATTGCGGTTTCCGGTTTCGGAGTTGGTGGGAGGCATAAGCAGCAGTTGATGATTGGCCGAGCGCTCCACTCTCCAGCCCGGGTTTTGCGCGCTGATGTCCAGCAAGTACGCCGGTGTGAGTTCCTCGGCTTGCATGGGCAACACAAAAGAGGCGCTGTATGGTGTAGTGGCTATGGCAGACATATGGATCGGGCGGTTTTGTTTTCGGAAAAACCTTTTGCTTCCGCGTTACAAAATTAGTGTTTTCTCGCTATGTTTCGGGCAAAATTCAAGGTACCCGAAATTTGCAGGATAATATGGCCAAAAAACAACCGGCACGCAAGTCAAACCCGCCAACGGTCAAAAAAACCGAGACCGCCACCCCGCCACCCGCTGCGCCCACTTGGTCGCTGCCGGCGTGGATGCTGAACGCCCGGCTCAACAGCCTCCTGTTTTTTGTGCTGGCCGTGCTCCTGTATGCCAACACGCTCACCCACGGGCTGGTGCAGGACGACGCCATCGTGATCACCGAAAACATGTTTACCCAAAAAGGCATAGAAGGCATCCCGGGCATCCTGAGCAAAGACACATTTTTCGGCTTTTTTAAGGTAGAAGGCAAAGAAAACTTAGTGAGCGGTGGCCGTTACCGACCCATGACGCTGGTGTTGTTTGCCCTCTTGTACCAGTTTGTGGGCAACAATGCGTTTGCATTCCACCTGCTCACCGTGTTGCTGTACGCTTGCACTTGTGTGGTGCTGTACCAAACGCTGTTGCTGTTGTTTCGTGACCGGCCGGGTACGCCCACCGGTGCATTCATCGCCTGGGTCGCCACATTGCTGTTCACGGTGCATCCCATCCACACCGAAGTGGTCGCCAATGTAAAAGGTTGCGACGAGATCGCCACCTTGCTTGGCAGCCTGGGTGCCTTGTGGTACACGTTGCGGTATTGGGATTCGGGCAAGATGGGCCACGCTGTGCTGGCTGCACTGGTGTTTTTCATGGCGTGTTTGTCTAAGGAAAACGCTGCGGCTTTTACAGTGGTGATTCCGCTGGCTTTGTGGTTTTTCAAATTGCCCTGGGCTGAAGCATTGAAATTGCCTGGGGCTGAAGCATTGAAATTGCCCTGGGCTTCAGCCCAGGGTGGTTTGAGTGCATTAGCCCGGGCCTCCCTGCCCGTCTGGCTGGCGTTTGCCGCGTTTTTCATTTTGCGGGGGAGCATTTTGGACTGGCGTTTTGGCGGAGCACCCATGGAGCTCATGAACAACCCGTTCCTGAAAATAGAAGGCACGCGATGGGTATCGTTCACGCTTGCCGAAAAATGGGCCACCATCATCTATACACTTGGCGTGTACCTCAAACTGTTGTTTGTGCCCTGGCCGCTCACGCACGACTACTACCCGCGGCACATTGGCATCCTGTCGTTTGCGCATCCCGGCGTGCTCATCAGCACCTTGGTGTACGGCGTGCTCACCTGGTACACGCTGTCCGGGTTGAAACACAAAGACCCTGTGCGGTTTGGCATCCTGTTTTTTGGCCTCACCATCAGCATTGTGTCCAATTTGGTATTTCCTATCGGTACCAACATGGGTGAGCGCTTTGCATTCATGCCGTCAGTGGGTTTTGCCATTTCGGTGGCGGGCGTACTGGCGCTTTGGCTGAACCCGGCCCGCTTGAATGCCGTGTTGGTGGGTTTGGGTGTGGTATCAGTGGTTTTTGCCGGACTGACTGTGCTGCGCAACCCCGCGTGGGAAAGCAATGAAAAACTGTTTTTCACCGATGTGCACACCTCCGGCAACAGCGCCAAGGTGCGCAACGCCTGTGGCAGCATGTTGTTGGAAAAAGCCATACGGGAAAAAGACGAATCGTTGCGCCAGCCCATTCTGGAAAAAGCCATGACCCACCTGAACAAATCCATCGAAATTTACCCCAATTACAAGGACGCCTTGATTTCACGGGGTGGTTGCCAGTTTTACCTCAAACAATTTGACGGTGCCATTGCCGATTACCGCCGCGCAGCACAGATAGCCCCCGATGACCCCAAGGCCAAACTGGGCCTCACCATCAGCCTGCGCGATGGCGGCAAATATTACGGCCAGGTGAAAGGCGATTTGGCCACCGCCGGAAAACTGCTGCTGGAGTCGTGGCAACTCAACAACCAGGATGGCGAAACCGCGCATTCACTTGGCGTGCTGCAAGGCATACAGGGCAAACCTGCCGAAGCGCTGCCCTGGTTTGAAAAAGCCGTGGCCCTCACGCCCGACAACAAGCTGTACCATGAAAACCTAGCCAAATCGTACTACGCAGTGGGCAACAAAACCAAAGGCGACGAACAAATGTTGTTGGCAAAATAAATATTCAACTCCCTTTTCCAATGAGGTCAAGACTATTAATTGTATTGTTGCTCGCCTGTTGCTCGCTTGCCGCTCAACCCGCGCTACAGGCGGGTTTCAACAAGTCGGAATCCCTTGAGATGCTCAAAATTGCGGGCTTGTCGTTAGATACGCCCTGGACCCGGGTTGTCACGCCCATGCCTGATCACTATCAGCTTGCGTACCGTTCGGTGGAAGTCGGCTTGAAAAACCGCTGGGATCTATGGGAAAGCGAGCGCCCGGGCGACGCTGTGGTGGTGAGCATTCGGGGCACCACAAAAGACATGGCCAGTTGGCTGGCCAATGTGTACGCCGTGATGTCGCCAGCGCAAGGTACCCTTCAACTCGACGAACAATTTCGTTTTCCATATAAATTGGCAGACAATCCCCGCGCCGCTGTGCACACCGGATGGCTCATCGGCATGGCTTATCTGGCGCGCGACATCATGCCCAAGCTCGATGAACAATACCGCAACGGGCGGCGTGACCTCCTCATTACCGGGCACAGCCAGGGCGGCGGCATTGCCTATTTGTTGACGGCTTACTTGAAAAACCTACAGCAAGACGGCGGTTTCCCGGCCGACTGGCGCATCAAGACCTATTGCGGCGCAGCGCCCAAACCCGGCAACCTCTATTTTGCATATGATTATGAACAAAAAACCGCAGGCGGATGGGCCTTCAATGTGGTAAACCCGCTGGACTGGGTGCCCGAAGTGCCGCTTACGGTGCAAACAAGCGGCGATTTCAATACCGTAAGCCCACTCACCAACGCTGAAGCAGCCATTAAAAAACAGGGATTCCCGAAAAACGTGGCCCTCAAGCATGTGTACAATAAACTGCGTAAACCGGCACAGAAAGCCAATAAAAATTACCAAAAATATTTTGGAAAAAAAGCCCAGAAGTTCGTTGTGAAGACCTTGCCCGGATTTCAGGAGCCCGACTATTACAACAGCAACTATTATTGTCGCACCGGTCAGTTTATCGTGCTCACACCAGACGAAGACTATCTGAGAAAATATCCGAACGACCCCAAGTCAGCGAATGTATTCATCCATCATTTGCCCGAACAGTATTTGATGCTCGCGAATAAATTGTAAACATTGTGCTTCGTTTGTGTATTTGTTCACGCTTTCCGCATCCTTGTCCCCGAAACAAAATCAATTACCATGCGTCACGTATGTATGCTGGCCCTGGCCATGCTCACCTTTTCTTTTTGCACCCACAAAACAAACACGATGAAAACCAGCGATCTGGAAAATACCTTTTGGAACCTCACGGAACTGGAAGGCTTAGCCAACGTGCCCGCTGAAATGCTCCGCAAACCCGCCTTTATTCGTTTTGCCGAAAGCAACCGTTTGTCGTTCTCCGCGGGTTGCAACAACATGATGGGCACCTACAAAGTGGAAGAAGGCAAATTTGACATTCAGACCGGCCCCAGCACCATGATGGCGTGCCCCGAACCCTTGATGGCTTTGGAAAGCGCTTACGCCAAAGCCCTGGCCGAAGTGGATGGATACCACATCAAAGGCGACAAGTTAACGCTGCGCAAAGGCGATGCCACGCTGGTTTCGTTTACGAAGGGAACAGAACAGTAAGCATTAACCGCATCAGTGTTTGACCACCGGGGGGGCGTGCACAACCACTTCCTGTTGGTTGATGCTTTCCTGGTGCATGGCTTCTGAAAGCAGGGCGATGAACTCTGCGCTGAGTTCGTTGTGTTCACCGCGGGCGTGCAGTGCCTCGCGGAGGGCGCGGAAGCGCTCGGGTTGCAACAGGGCTATGTTTTTTTCCTTTTTGACGGCACCAATTTCGCGGACGAGGCGCATGCGGCGGGCGATGAGCTGGATGATTTCCTCGTCGATGTCGTCAATTTCCCTGCGGCAGTTTTCGAGCCGGGCCAGAAACTCTGGATCGTCGGAGCTGAGTTTGCGGCGTTGCAGGGAGGCGGTCATGCGGGCAAACTGGGCGGGCGTGATTTGCTGGGCGGCGTCGCTCCAGGCTGTATCCGGCGTGGGGTGTACTTCCACCATGAGGCCGTCGTAGTTGAGGTCAAACGCTTTTTGGGCGGTTTCGGCCAGGATGTCGCGTCGGCCGCAGATGTGGCTGATGTCGCAAATCATTTCCAGGGAGGGGTAAGCCTGCATGAGGTCGATGGCCATTTGCCAGCGGGGCACATTGCGGTACTTGGAATCGCCGTAGCTGGAGAAACCCCGGTGTACGGCGGCCATGCGGCGGATACCGGCTTTTGACAGGCGCTCGAGGGCCCCCACCCACAGTTTATAATCGGGACTGATCGGGTTTTTGACCATCACCGGTATGTCTGTCCCTTGCAGGGCGTCTGCAATTTCCTGCACCGAAAACGGATTGGCGGTGGTGCGTGCGCCCAGCCACAGGACGTCGATGCCTTGGGCCAGGGCTTCTTCCACGTGCTGGGCGTTGGCCACTTCGGTGGTTACGCGCAAGCCCGTTTCGCGTTGCACCCGGTTCAGCCAGGCCAAACCCACGGTGCCGACGCCTTCGAAAGCACCGGGGCGCGTGCGGGGCTTCCAAATGCCCGCCCTGAAAAGCGAAATACCCGAACCTTTCAACCCATGCGCGGTTTCGAGCACCTGCGCTTCGGTTTCCGCCGAGCAGGGGCCGGCAATCAGGATGGGGCGGGTGGCGTCAAAGATGGGTTGAACGGTCATGTTATTTTCAATTCTTCTTGAAAGAACAAAAAGATATTTATTCAGTTCACCGGGTTGGTGGGCAAATTAGTCATATTTTAAAATGCCCTTTGAACAATCGGATGCTTAGCTTTGCCGCAGAGCAACCGCCATTTTTTTTATACACATGTATTTACACGGTTTGTTATTGGGCTTGTCCCTTAGTGTTCTGATCGGACCCATGCTGTTTGCCATCATTCAGGCGAGCCTGGAGCGTGGATTTCGTGCCGGACTATCGGTTGCTGTGGGCATTTGGATGAGCGACGTCATGTTTTTGTATTTTTTATATCATGGCATGGGTCCTTTGGCCAAGCTGATTGCGTTGCCCAACTTTAAGATGTGGGCCGGATTTGCCGGCGGCGGCGTGTTGTTGTTGTTGGCTACCATCACTTTGTTATCCAAGCGTACTCCCGACCCCAACGAGGAAAATACCGCCGATCGTTTGTTGGATAAAATAGATGGTCCCGAACCGGAGGGTGTAGATCACAACTGGAAGCGATGGGGTTATTTGGGGTATTGCTTGCGCGGGTTTTTGCTCAATACCATCAATCCGTTCACCGTTTTCTTTTGGGTGGGCATAGCGAGTACGGTCATTATACCTAATCAATGGACGCGTCCTGAAACGGTTTGGTTTTTTTCCGGCATGTTGACCACGTTGATGCTGGCAGATACCGCCAAGGCCTATGCGGCCAAGCGGCTGCGCGACTTCCTTACGCCAAGGCACATTCGGCTGATGCAACGAGTTATTGGAGTGTTGATGCTTATTTTTGGGATTGCGCTGATCATTAGAGTGCTGTAATCAGGCAAATAACGTCCATTATTTGCAAAGTGCCGGTTTTGACTATACAGAACCGACAAAACACGCCAACTTTGTACGACTATACACGCCCGTGTACTTTTCAACTGGCCACAATTAAACACATCTCCCCTATGCGATTGATTACTTCGTCTTTGTTGGTTTTAGGCTTCTTTTTCAACCATCTGCAAGCACAACAAATCACCAACCCATTCCGTCCGGCAGCGCAAAACGCATTTGCAGATGCCCAAAGCAGTACACGACCTGCCAGCTATGAAGCATTTCAGGTGGACTTCCCCGCTGTAGACCTGGCTTTGCGGCAGGCGCCAAAAGAAGGCACTGACAAAGGGCTCCAGCTCGAGCTTCCCGTTGTGGGCGGCAAGGTGCTTGCCTTTGCCATCTGGCAAATAGACATCATGCACCCGGAACTTGGTGCCCGTTACCCGGAAATCCGCACCTACACCGGTGAGGCGCTTGATGGCTCGGGCCGTATGGTGCGCATCACTACATCGCCTTTGGGTTTTCAGGCCTTGTTTACCCGACCTGACGGGGCCACTGAATTCCTGGAACCTTGGGCACAAGGCACGACAAACGCCTGCATCTTGTTTAAAGACCAGCAATTGGGTCAAAACAATGCGCCTCAGGCCGGCTTTTGCGGTGTAGACGACCATGATGCTGCATTGGAGGCATCACATCACACAGGTCAGGCAGCGAATCCGCGCAACGGATCGGCGGCTGTACCGCTGCGCATTTACCGTTTTGCGGTGAGCACCACTGGTGAATACACACAAGACCTGGGCGGCACGGTTGCGTTGAGCCTGGCCTCTATTGTGGATAAAGTCAACAAAATAAACGTACCGATAGAGCGGGACCTGTCGCTGCGGCTTCAATTGATTGCCAATAATGATAAAATCATTTACACCGATGGCGCTATCGATCCTTTCACGGGTGCAAACCCGCCGATTTGGTTGAGTGAAAACGTACTCGCCCTCAACGGCACCATCGGATTTGGAAATTACGATCTTGGTCACGTCATCGGTCGGGGTACGGGCAGTGGCGTGCTTGGCATTGCCTCGTTGTCTTCTGCCTGCGCCAGCAACAAAGGTAGCGGCGCTTCTTCCGATGTGGCAGCAAACTACAACACCCGCATGGTTGGCACGTTTGCGCACGAAGTAGGCCACCAGTTGTCGGGTACACACACGTACAATTATTGCCCACCGAACGACGTAACCAGC